>JAIRYM010000055.1 GCA_031267615.1 Dysgonamonadaceae bacterium | reverse complement strand
GACTTTCAGACTTTCGACTGTATTTAATAATACTTAACTTTGCAGAAAATTTGAACTGATGAAGTTGACATACACTAAAAATTCGATTAAGCCAGCTGCCATTATCTTAATGTGCATGTTTGCTGTTGCAACGGCAATCGGGCAGGTTTCGGATGGCTTGTACATAAAGGAGTATGCATGGCGCATGCATTCGCTTTATTATCCGAAAACGCCGGGGTGCGACAGCGTTTATGCTGACCGGTACAGCGAAATGTGGTATTATGATTCCGACAGCCTTTTTCGCAAAATAGCTGCCGAAGGGCGGACTCGCGAAGTAGAAGATTTATTGCAGCATTATTATTTTCAGATAATGGATTACATGCCTGTGGAAAAACGCCGTGCGGAACACGGAAAAATGAACGAAGCGGCACGCCGTTACGGTAGCAGCCTGCTAAAAAATGAAGCCGACTTTATGGAAATCATAATTGAAATGTATCCGCTGGATACTGCAGGCAACAGCTTTGAAGCCAAAATAGACAAAATGAACGAACTGGTCGAGCGTGCCGTCAGGAGAGGTGACAGAAACAGTGAGTGTATGCTGTTGTTTGAAATATTCCAGATCTACAAAACGCATAAAAACTATGCCAAAGCCTTCAGCATAGCTCCGACAGTATTGCAAAAGGCAGAATTGTTGACCGTTGAAGAATGTCCGATGCTGCGTATCATTTATTCCTTTATCGGCAATGCCTATTATTTTTTCGAAGATTACGACCGCGCATTTTTCTGTATGCGCAAGGTTGAATCGCTTAACGGTATCCTGTTTGCCGACCGTCACAGCTTTGAAGTAAAAGAAAAATTTGCCCTGTATTACGCTTCGCTCAATCAACTCGATTCGTCCGATTATTATTTTCGCTCGATGTATGACAGTAATGAAAAGGTCAGGTTCCGTGCTATGTATGATGTTGTTGCCGCAAGCGGTATTGCCGCCAATATGGTCAAAAGGCATGAATACGACAGGGCAATTCCCCTGCTCGAAAGGTGGTATCCCGAAGCTGTTAGAGAATATTACCCCTCTGCCGTTGACATAACGGTGAATCTTGCCGAATGTTTTATTTGCAAAAATCAGTTTTCCAAAGCGCTGCCGTTGATTGATTCCGCACGGGCATTGATGGCGGAAATACCCGTCAATCTAATGCTATGCGAGAAACTCTACAAGCTGCAAAGCAACTATTACAAAGCAATTGGCAACGCACAGATGGCAATACTCTATAACGATTCGGCACGTATCGCCGCCATGCAGCATACCGCAAAAACCGATGCCATCATTATTCTGCGTGCCGAACAGGAACTCTTTGAAGCCGAAAAAGCCTTTAAAGATGAAAAAATAACGCTGCAGCAGTCGCGTATCTTTTTTATATCCGTTATTTTCATGTTAAGCTTGTCGGCTTTTGTTGTTCTCATTTTCCTTTATCGAAAAAAGCAGGCTGCCTATCGCAAGCTGATTGTCAAAAGCCGGCAATGGGCAGGTATCATTGTTACCGAAGACAGAAAAAGCGCGCTGGACTCCGAATTGGAATGTACTCAAATCGACCTGCCCGATGCCTCCGACCTGTCGCTGATGAAAGAGATTGAACTGTTGATAAGCGGGAAAGAGTTGTATAAAAACCCTGCTTTGACGCTCGACATTTTAGCGAAAGAACTTCAAGTAAAACGTAATTACGTATCCCGCGCTATCAACCGTTGCCGTAATATTAATTTCAACGCATATATCAACGAATACCGAATCAAAGAGGCTATTCAGATTCTTTCGGGAAGCAATCATGGAAAAAAATCAATCGAAGACATTGCTCTGCAAGTAGGATTTAATGACAGATCGGTTTTTTCGCGAGCGTTTAAAAAAATTACAGGATTGCCGCCGGGTTCATTTATAAGTAACAGATAATATATATACAAAAGTATCGTATTGTGTTAAAACATGTGATGATTTATAAATCATCACATGTTTTTTCATTGCATGACTTATTTTTGCGCACTGCTACAAAATAAAAATATGAGAACATTTTTTATACTGAGAAAAAGAAACGTCATTGCGAGGGTGCAGCCCGAAGCAATCCAGAAAGACAGAAAAGCGTCATTGCGAGGAACCGCGAGCGAAGCGTGGCGGGACGAAGCAATCTATTACAACAAAACTGGATTGCTTCGCTACGCTCGCAATGACGACAACTTTCGACTTTCAGCCTCACGGCTCGCAATGACGAATAAATTAAATTAAACGATGCAAAAAATACATGAAAATATTACTGAAAAAACGCCGCAATTCTGTGCCGGTATCGCCGATATTTTTATGATATTACCCGTGTATTTTCACGAAACACATAAGGCATTTCCGGCGTGCCGCAAGACTTCTGCTGTCCCTGCGGAAAGTTATACTGTCCTTACGGAAAGTTCCGCTGTCCTTACGGAAAGTTCTGCTGTCCTTACGGAAAGTTTTACTGTCTTTACGGAATGTTCTACTGTCTTTACGGAACGCTCTACTGTCCTTACGGAATGTTCTGCTGTCCTTACGGAACGCTCTACTGTCCTTACGGAAATAATATCGGAATACCCATGTCAAAATACATTTATTCAATATAATTACAGTATGTCTAACAAATTTAAAAAAAATTAAAATGAACAACAGCGATTACATCCCTCAACCGGACGGGAAATTTTTACAATGGACAAATAATTTTATAAATTATTTGAGCGGTTTGTACACTCAGTTAGGATTTCCGCGAGAAGTGTACGAACAACTGACGACACTGCACGGCGATTTTGCACAAAAACTCGAAATTGCCGAAGAACCCGCTACCCGCACCAAGCTTTCGGTGCAGGCAAAAAACGATGCGCGTGCTGCTTTGGAAAAAGACCTGCGGCAGGCAATCCGCGAGTATCTTACGAACAATCATTTGGTAACCGACGAAGACCGCGACGGGCTTGGCTTGCCAATTCACAAAATCACCCGCACGCCCTCGCCGGTGGCTACAGACTCGCCTGACACCGACGTTGATACTTCCGTAATCGGGCGCATAACAATTAACTTTTTTGAGAAAGGCAGCCGCCACAAAAAAGGCAAGCCCGCCGGACAGCACGGCGCCGAAGTAGCGTGGATTATAAGCGACACGCCGCCAACGCGCTGGGACGAACTGCTGCACTCGAACATCGACACCAACTCTCCGTTCACCCTCTCGTTTGAGCACGACCAGCGCGGCAAGACAGTTTACTTTGCCCTCCGCTGGGAAAACACCCGCGGCGAAAAAGGACCCTGGAGCGAAATCGCAAGCGCAATAATACCATAGTTGTAAAGTTATAAAGTAGAAAGTGAAAAGTTATAAAGTAAAAAGTAGGGGCTGGGTCAGCCAGCCCAATAATAAGAAACGTCATTGCGAGGAGTGCAACGACGAAGCAATCTAAACAAAAAAACGGATAAAACTCTGGATTGCTTCGCTGACGCTCGCAATGACGAACAAAAGAAATTAAATAATGAATAAAGAACAACAAATAAAAAACAGAAACGTCATTGCGAGGAGCGTAGTAACGAAACAACCGAAGCAAATCCATAAAGTAAAATTAAGGTTATACAGTCAGTTTCTTCGGTTGTTTTTGCCTGTTAGCTTCGCAATGATTCAGTACAAAGTCATTTTATCAATACATCACAGTAAAAAACAGCAATTAAAAACATTAATTGCAGAATATAAACTATGTTTAACACTTAATAAAAAAGTATGAATTTAATCAAACAAAAACAAGGCAGGATTACAAAAAAACTATTTCAGATAGTTTCCTGCATGCTGTTTCTTATTCCTTCGTGCATGTTTGCGCAAACGGGAAGAGTAACAGTCAAAGGACAGGTTACGTTTAACGGCGAACCTTTGTCAGGTGTAACCGTATTGGTGCAGGGCGCCAATATGTATGCAATGACCGATGACGGTGGAAATTATACAATTACGGCAGTTGATCAAAACTCCGTGCTTGTATTTTCTTTCATTGGTTATAAAACGGTGAATGAAACCGTAGGTACGCGCAGCATTATTAA
Source organism: Dysgonamonadaceae bacterium (assembly GCA_031267615.1). Lineage (GTDB taxonomy): Bacteria > Bacteroidota > Bacteroidia > Bacteroidales > Azobacteroidaceae > Azobacteroides. Next base: position 6,565 of record JAIRYM010000055.1, on the reverse strand, counting down.
TGTTACTATGGAAGAAGATGTTCAGGAGCTGGAACAGACGGTAGTAGTTGGATACGGCACGCAGAGAAAATCGGATGTAACAGGGGCTATTGCTTCTGTTAGCGAGGGTACGCTCCGAGAGGTGCCTGTTTCAAATATAAGTCAGGCTATGCAGGGACGCATTGCCGGCGTTATGATACAGCAAACAGGAACATCGCCGGGCAAAGGTTCGCAGATACGCATTCGCGGTAATCGTTCCCTGTCGGCAGATGATGACCCGCTTATTATTGTTGACGGCATTCCTTTTCACGGAACATTGAATGATTTGGCTCCCGATGCCATCAAAAGCATCGATATTTTGAAAGATGCTTCTTCTACGGCTATTTATGGCTCGCGAGGAGCTAATGGAGTAATTCTGATTACAACTTTCCGCTCAGTGGGACAGACAAAGCCTCAGATTACCTACAATGCCTATTACGGCATTGGCAGCGTAGCAAAAAAGTACGAGGTATTCAATGCCGCAGAGTTTGTAAAGTATCGCGAGATATCCGGATATCAGTCGAGCGACCCATGGCTGCCGCAGGAAATGCAATACTTTGAAACAGGCAGATCTTACGACTGGCAGGATGAATTGTATCAGTCGTCTATGGTTACCAATCACGACTTGAATTTCAGGGCTGGCAGCGATGTTATATCCGGAAATTTGGGGATAACCTATTATAATGAAACATCTCCAATTCCGGGACAGGAATTTACGCGCTACGCGCTGCGAGGCAATCTGGATATGAAGATGACCAAGTGGTTGAAAGTAGGACTTAGCACTCAAAATTCTTTCGGATTCAGAGATGGAGAAGGAGTAGATATTATTGCATTGAAGGGATTGGTAAACTTCAGCCCTATGGTAAATCCATACGACGAAGATGGAAATATCATTGCCAAGCCTTTGGCTCCTCGCGAAGACGGTTACAACCCATTGCTGATAAAAAACGAAAAACTGTGGACTCAGGAACGGCAAACCTTTATGTCGCATAACGCCATATATGCAGAAGTACAGATTCTTCCTGAACTGAAATATCGGGCAAACCTCGGATTTTTCTATCTGCACAATCAATACGGTACTTATTATGCATCAGGGACGCCTTTCAGAGATGGGTCACTCTCTACGGCTTCGCTGTCGAACACTAATGTACATGGCTACACTCTGGAGAACCTGCTTTATTACGACAAAACCTTTGCCGGTAAACACAAGATAGGCGCTACGCTTCTGTATTCTGTTGAGGATTATTATGCTGAATCTTCGCAATTTACCGGTACCGACATGACAGCCGACTATATACAGTATCGCAATTTAGCTACGGCTAATTCGGGAGTTACTGCCAGCGGGTCATCAACTCGTCGTGTTCTACTTTCGTATATGGGACGATTGAATTACAGTTTCGACAATAAGTATATGGCAACAGTTACTTTCCGTTCTGACGGTTCGTCTGTTCTGGCTGCCGGCAACAAATGGCATTCATATCCTGCTATATCTTTAGCATGGAATATACACAGGGAAAATTTTATGGAGAAGTTTAAGTTTCTTGATATGCTGAAGTTCCGAATTGGTTACGGACAGACTTCGAATCAGGCAGTCAGTCCTTATGCTACATTAGGCTCTATGTCGCAATCAAGATACAACTTCGGCGAAGACTATGTTTATGGCTATGCTCCTTTTACCATTGAAAATAATGAACTCGGATGGGAATACTCCGACACCTACAATGCGGGGCTTGATTTCAGTTTCTTTAAAGGTCGCCTGTCAGGTACTTTGGATGTGTATCTACAAAAGACAACAGACGTAATAGTAGGACAAAATATGCCTGCTTCTTCGGGCGTACAGGGTACAACTATGCTTAACCTTGGAAAAACGCAGAACAAGGGAATGGAATTTTCGCTTAGCGGCGCAATTTTCCGCCCGTCAAACCCCGAAGGTTTCAACTGGGATGTTGATTATAATATCTCGTTCAACCGCAACAAATTGCTCTCATTAAACAGTGGAGTTACCCAAAACGAAGCTTATGGATGGTTTGTAGGTTATCCGATAAACGTATTTTATGATTATAAAAAAATAGGTATATGGCAACTCGACGAAGCCGATGAAGCTGCTCAATACGGCTGTAGACCGGGGCAGTTAAAACTGGAAGACTATAACAAAGATGGAGTGATATCCGTAGCAGACAGGTATGTTACTCATACCTTTGAGCCGGATGCCCTAATGGGAATGACGCACCGATTGAGATACAGGAATTTTGATTTTACTCTGGTTGCTTATGCACAGATAGGAGGCAGTCTGGTAAGTACGCTTCACCAGCGAAATTCATACTTGAATACTCTTGCAGGACGGCTCAACAATCTGAGAGTTGATTACTGGACAGAAACCAATCCGACCAATGCCTACCCCAAGCCCGACTATACGCGCTTAAACAACTCTTTCGATACAACAATGGGACTTTTTGATGCTTCTTTTGTGAAAATTCAAACAATTACATTGGGATATACCCTGCCGAAATCATTGCTGTCGAAATTCGGAATAACAGACATAAGGGTTTATTTGACATGCAATAATGTAGCTACTCTTTTCTCTCCCTATATGGATGAAGGAGGAGTAGATCCTCAACCAACGGGATACGGATCTCAAGGTACTGTTTCCAGTAATACCGTACAGAATCGCCAGCTTGCAGTTGGGCTTTCTACCCCTCCTGTACGTCAATTCCTGTTGGGAGCAAGTATTAAATTCTAATATTATAAAAAAAAGTTAAATATAATAAAATAAATGTATTATGAAAAAAATAATAAATAAATTGTTCATACTGGGGCTATTCCCGTTATTTATTTCCTGCAACAGCATGCTGGAAGAAACGCCCCGCTCGGTACTTACCCCCGGTTTCTTTTCAACAGCACAAGGACTGGAAGCCGGATTAAATTCACTTTATGCAGGATTAAGAGGAACTTATAGCGCCGGATCTTCAGTCGGAACAGATGAATTTAGCCTGACTGACGCCGTAAACGCTACCGAAGCCTGTACCAATACCTACAGTAACCTGCTAAACTCCGTAAACGCAGGAGGTGGCTGGTCATTTGTCAATATCAATACATGTAACGGTATTTTGGAAAAAGGCGCGTCGGTTACCGACATGGACGATGCCCGCAAGAAAGTAATATTTGCCGAAACCAAAACGCTTCGCGCACTGTTTTATTTTCGACTGGTGCAGACGTTCGGAGCTGTTCCTCTCGACCTTGGCTCGGGAAAATTAGCGTACAACTCTAATTTCAACACTCTTTCGGAACGCGATCCTGTGCCTGAAGTGTATGAGGCAATAATCAACGATTTGGAAGAAGCCCTGCCTGACCTGCCCGACCAAAGCAACCAGAAAGGACGAATAACGAAGGCTACCGCTCTGCATTTTCTTTCAAAAGTATATCTTACACGCGGCTGGGATGACGAAGCCAAACAGACAAACGATTTTGCAGAGGCCTTCAGATATGCTGATGAACTCATTCAAGACAGGGCAATATACGGCAAAGAACTTCAGCAAAGCTACGCTCTGGTACACGCCGAAGGATACGAAGACGATACAGAAACCATTCTTAATGCGCAATGCACCCACGATATTGAATTTGGACTTCCCTACGGACATTCACTTGCTTGGATAGTTACAGCAGGTTACGAAAACGTGCGAATCAACGGTATAGCTATTGTGCCTCGCTGTATGCAATATCAGCGCCCATGGAGAATGCACATCCCCACTAAATGGGTACTTTATGAGGCTTTTGCCGACAAGGTAAACGACAGCCGATGGGATGGTTCTTTCCGCATGATGTGGGAATGCAGAGCAAGCCGTGAAAACGGAATAAGCACCGAAAATATTCAAGCGCTTGCAGACTATGGCATGGTATATGGCGATACGGCGGTTTTGCTTATTCTTGATGAGGTTATACCGCCGCAATATCAGGATAAAAAGTATCTGGTATATACCGCCGCTGACAACTATTATGAGAATGCCGCAAAGCATACTCCGTATATGTATCCCACTCTTTACAAGTACGATGATACAAGACGGTATGCCATAAATGATGTTTCGATGAGACCTGTTTTCATTGCCCGTTTAGCCGAAACATATCTGCTTGCCGCCGAAGCCTTGATTATGCAGGGGAAAAAAACGGAAGCGCTATATTATATCAATACGGTTCGCAAACGTGCAGCCTATCGCGAAGGTCTTAGCGTAACCGAACTTGCTGATGCCGAAACGGCAATGACAGTCACAGATCCAAGCGCGCTTGACATTGATTTCATTCTGGCTGAACGTACAAGGGAATTGTGCGGGGAAGGAGGAATGCGCTGGTATGACCTGACGCGCACTCATAAACTTGTGGAAAGAGTACGGCTGTATAACCCGGAAGGCGCACCGAATATTCAGGATTTCCACGTGCTGCGTCCTATTCCGCAAAGTCAGATTGACCTGATGAGCGACGAAGCACAGAAAGCCTCGTATCAAAATCAGGGGTACAATTAATTATGAACATAAAATTATTTAAACACAAGTATTATGAAATTAGTAAATTATTTAAACACAAATGTTATGAAATTAGTAAAATGTATATTTTGCTTTTGTTTTCTCGGATCGCTGTCAGGATTTGCTCAATCTGATAAAATACCTCATCTGAAAAAACAGGGTACAGCCACGCAGCTTATTGTAGATGGCAAGCCTTTTCTTATTCTCGGAGGAGAATTAGCAAATTCAAGTGCGTCAAGTATTTCGTATATGGAGCCTATTTGGTCGCAACTGACTGAGCAGAACTTAAATACCGTATTGCTGCCTGTTTCATGGGAACTCATTGAACCGCAGGAAGGAAAGTTTGATTTCACTATTGTTGAAAAGTTAATCTCCGCTGCCCACCAAAACAATCTGAAACTTGTATTACTTTGGTTTGGCAGTTGGAAGAACACGTATTCGAGTTATGTTCCGGAGTGGGTGAAACGCGACACCAAACGATTCCCCAGAGTGCTGATGAAAGATGGACGACCAACTGAACGGCTTACACCGCTTAGCTCGTCGAACCGTGATGCCGATGCGAAAGCATTCGCCTCATTGATGAAACATATTCGAATGGTAGATACATATCATACGGTATTAATGATACAAATAGAAAACGAGATTGGTGTAATACCCGAATCGCGCGACCTTTCTGCCTTAGCTAACACCGCTTTCGATTCTCCTGTACCCGAACCTTTGATTGACTATATCAGTAAGCATAGCGACAATATAGAACCTGAACTGCATGGCGCATGGGTTGCTGCAGGTAAAAAAACTAATGGCAACTGGCAGGAAGTTTTCGGTAAAGAGCCAATAACGGACGATTTCTTCATGGCATGGTATTATGCTACATACGTTGATGCCGTTACCAAGGCAGGGAAAGCTGAATATAATATTCCAATGTTTACCAATGCCGCATTGATACGTCCAAACTATCTGCCCGGTCAATATAACAGTGGCGGTCCACTACCACATTCAATAGACATATACCGTGTGGGTGCGCCTCATCTCGACTTTATTTCCCCAGATATATATTTCAGCAATTTTGCCTACTGGGCTGGAAGGTATAATCGCGAAGGAAATCCCCTCTTTATTCCTGAAACATACGGTGGCGCCGAAGGGGCAGCCAATGCGTTTTTTGCATTTGGAAAATTAAATGCTATTGGACTTTCGCCTTTTGGAATTGACCGCATGCGGATGTCAAGTGGAACTGGGGCTACTTCTTATCAGTCATTGCTTGCCGGTGCATATTCCACACTTCAACATCTTGCACCAATTATATTACAGAAGCAGGGTACTGACCAATTGTCCGGTATTGTTGTAGAAGGAAGTGAGCAGCGTTCAGGCAAAATTTCATTTGGTGGATACAATATTACCGTCAATTGGGCAGGCACAGGTATGCCGGATGCTCAGAATAATCCAAACCGCCGTATCGGCATTATGTTTATTCAAACAGATACAGATGAGTTTTTGATAACCGGAAGCGGTTCTGCCACCTTGTCGTTTAATCCTGACTCGGGTTCTCAAATAGCGGGAATCGCCAGTATCGACGAAGAAGTTCTGATTAACGGCAAGTGGATTTGGCAGCGCAGATTGAACGGCGACGAAAATGGACAGGGACAAATTCTGAGGTTAGGTTCAAATGCAGTAATTTACAAAGTCCGTTTGTACCGTTATTAATGAATACATATATCGGCTGCATAAATTAATTGTCCGACGACACCTGTGGAATAGTTATGCAGGTGTCGTCGGATTTTTATTTATCTTTTCTATTTCGAAAATGAGCAAATAAAAAATTTATGTGTTGGAGAGGAAATATTAAACAAGTTGAATAATTTCTTCTGTAAAAAAATCACTGCTTGTTCACTAAAAAACAAAATAGCAGAACAGTTCCTCGCAATGACGCGCTTTTTCAAATCAACAAATAATCAAACATGATTTTTGCAGAGAATTGAAATTAATTGAGTACTTTTGCGCGATACTTTAGCATTGTTATTACTTAAACAGAACAA
>JAIRYM010000096.1 GCA_031267615.1 Dysgonamonadaceae bacterium | reverse complement strand
AAAAGGATAATTTACTTGCTGCCTACGAAGAAATAAAAGACATATACAAAAAACATTTCCACCCTGTACCTCGACAACGTTATGTCGATTTTAACCAAGGCGTTGATGCAAGGTTGTTTTCCGAAGAAAAAGTACAGTTGCTTTCAAAAATCAATGTGCGTCCCCTGCGCATAGCCTTTGATGATATGAAAATATTACCATATTATGAAAAGGCTATCCGAATGAGTGCTGCCGCAGGTATGTGCGATTTTTCCAATTATCTGCTGTACAATTTCAAAGACAAGCCAATAGATTTATATCGCCGTTTAAAAATCAACATAGATTTGTGCGAGGATTTGCAAATTAGCATTTATTCCTTTCCGATGAAGTACCACCCCATAATTAAACAGACAGGCGACACAATAGATTATTCACATAACCGCGATTTTATCGGCGAACATTGGAACAGAAAATATATTCGTGCCGTACAAGCCATATTAAACAGTACAAAAGGCAAAATTGGGCGTGGTAAATCATTCTTTTACAAAGCCTTTGGGCATACCGAAGAAGAATTTTTTGATTTGTTGGAAATGCCCGAAACCTTTATTTTATACCGTTATTTCTTTGAATCGTTAGGCGATAAATACCCGAACTCAACAGATAATTGGCGGCGGTGCTACAACGATTGTATGCAAACGCTTGACGAAACCGAAAAGGCAAAAGTAAGACAGGCAATCCATGACAACGATTTTTCGGACACTGTAAGAGAGCAATTTACAAATCCGCAAAGTCACCAACTCATTGAATTTTATACAAATTACCGAAACGCTATTGTCAAAGAAGGAATGGACTTGTACAAACTCAAACAGGAGTATGATAAAAACCCAACTGTTGCCCTGAAACGCAAAAGAAGTTTGTAATTTTGCAAAGAAATAAAATATAAAATCAGAAGATTATGTCAGAGACTCAAAACATAGAATACAAGTCCATTTGGAAAGATGAATACCTGAAATGGATATGTGGCTTTGCCAACGCGCAGGGCGGAAGAATCGTTATTGGCAAAGACGACAATGGCAATATTGTCGGCGTAAAAATGTAAAAAAACTGTTGGAGGACTTGCCGAACAAGATAACCACCATTTTAGGGATTGTTTGTGATGTAAATCTGCACGAAACCGCAGACGGCGATTATATTGAAATCGTTGTAGAGCCGCAACCCAACCCTGTGAATTACAAAGGCGAATACGAAACAGACAAAGCTATACGTTTAATGTGAAATTTATCAAATATGATATTGCGGATGTAAATTTGAACATTGCAATGTCAGGTAAACAGAGAACATTTTTTTCTTCCGAACATGACTGGTTTGCAGCCCGTGTTCGACAACACATTGATAATACGGAACACAAGCAGGTGGCTGTCTCAAAAGTTTTTCAGACAGCCTTTTGTTTGTCTACAAAGTAGAAGATATTTTCAAATCATTTGCCTGTTTCTTATTTTTATTTGTATATTTGCATCTGTATATCAAACAAATAGAATAATGAAAAATAAATATATATGAAACATATAATTGTTCCTGTTTTTCTTTCAATCGCCTGTTTATCTCTACTTTCCGCTTGCCGTGGCGACATCGAAACCGACACCATCGCAGTCAAAGATTTGACTTGCGAATACCTCTCTGATCCTTTGAGCATAAACGAATTTAATCCCCGCCTGTCGTGGAAAATCACGCAGACCGACGAGGCTCAGCAAGGACAGCTTCAAACAGCCTTCCAGATTATCGTCGCTTCGACCGAAGATTTGCTCAACCAGGACCGGGGCGACTTGTGGACTACCGGCAAAGTGAAGTCAAACAGATCAATCCAAGTCGTTTATAACGGCAAATCGCTCGAAACGCTGCAACATTGCTACTGGAAAGTGCGAATATGGAACAATCACGGAAAAATGTCGCGCTGGAGCCGCACTGCAACTTTCAGTATGGGTATCCTCAATGACAATCAGTGGCACGGCGAATGGATTGGCGATAAACCCGATGAAAAACTGCGCGACTACAAAAAATATGTGGCAGAAAACTGCAACAAGCCCGATTTTGACCGCAACCGGTGGATGAATCCGCCCTGCCCACCTTCGCCAATGCTGCGAAAATCGTTTGAAGTGCGGGATACTGTTGTCCGTGCTACGCTGTTTGCTTCCGCATTGGGGTATTATGAAATATGGCTCAACGGCAAACGCATCGGCAATCAGTTGCAGGCGCCGGAGTGGACAAACTATAAGGATTACATTCAATATCAGACATTCGACCTGACCGACAAACTGCGGCAGGGCGAAAACGTGCTTGCAGCCATGCTCTCCGACGGATGGGCGCTTGGACGGGTGGGCGGCATCAAATGGAATACCTGTTTCCCGCATCGAGGGTTTTATGCTCTCGACCGACGACTGATTGCGCAGTTGGTGATTGAACTGTCGGACGGCTCATACAGAATCATTCCGACCGACAGAACATGGAAGATCAATGCCGACGGATATATCCTTACGGCTGACAATTTTCTCGGTGAAACCATCGATGCACGCAAGATTCCGTGCGGATGGAATAATGCAGGATTCGACGATTCGCGATGGAAGAACGCAAGCACGGGGGCAACACTTGTACCCGAATCCGCAAAGCCTTTGTTGACTGCACAAATCAACGAACCTATCCGCATTCACGAGGAATTACAGCCCGTCAAAATATGGCGCTGGCGCGATAAATATATTGCCGATTTTGGACAGAATATTGCAGGACACTGCATGCTGAAAATCAAGGGACGGGCAGGACAAACCGTTAAACTTCGACATGGCGAATGGCTTAACGACGATGGCTCGATATACACTCAAAGTCTCGGCTACGCCAAGGCGGAAGATACTTTTATCCTTTCCGGAGCCGAAGATATTTTCGAGCCGACATTCACTTATCACGGGTTCCAGTTTGTAGAGATTTCAGGGCTGGATTCGGGTAAGGACGACGTTGCGCACAACGTCCGTGCAGATTTTCAACTTACTGCCCGTGCTGTTTCATCAGACCCCGCAACAACCGGCGCTTTTGAATGCTCCAATCCCGACCTCAATCAACTCTACAAAAACATTGTCTGGACACAGCGCAACAATATGTTCAGCGTAATGACCGACAACCCTTCGCGCGACGAGCGCACGGGCGCAACGGGTGATATTCAGATTTTCGCCCAAAGCGCTATTTTCAATATGAATATGGCGGGGTTTTTCAAAAAATTTGTTAGAGATTCTCACGATATTGCCTTAAACGGACAGTTTTTTTCGATGATTCCCTCCCTGCGTCAGGAAGGGTTTTGGGAAGGCTGGGTGGGCGCTCCGGGCTGGTGCGAAGCGGGATTGATTATCCCCTGGCGGATGTATGAAAACTATGGCGACCGCAGTGCTCTGGAATCGCTCTATCCCGAAATGAAAAATCATATCGACGCCACACGCAGAGAAAACCCCGACCTCGTATGGCGAGTGCGCCACAACCACAATAACGACTGGCTCAACGCCAACACCATCGCAAATCCGCCCGACACGACTTACAACACTAAGCGCGGTTCTACGCCCGACGACATGTTTGCCACCGCGTTTTTTGCCTGTGCCTCGCGCCTGCTGTCCGATATTGCACAAACGCTTGGATACAAAAATGATGCCGCGCATTACGGCTGTCTTGCCGACAGCATTAAATCGAAGTATATCGAGCTGTATGTAGATGCCGACGGACGGGTTAAGGGCAATTCGCAGGGATCATATTCGCTTTCGCTTTTTTTTGATTTAATCCCAGAAAAACTGCGTGAACGCTCGTTTCAGCATCTTGTTGAGTGCATCGAAGAATATGACTGCCGCCTTTCGACCGGATTTATTTCTACGCCGATGATGATGCAGTTGCTAGTCGATTTCGACCGCATCGACATTGCATATCGTCTGCTCGAATCCGAGAGGTTTCCATCCTGGCTTTATCTCGTGAAAAACGGAGCAACCACAGTTTGGGAGCGTTGGGATGCATGGATTCCAGGTCGTGGATTTCAAAACGCTGGAATGAACTCGCTTGACCATTTTGCCTTTGGCGCAGTCAGCGAATGGATGTTTCGCCACACGCTCGGCATCAACCCCGACATCAAACATCCGGGTTACGAACACTTCACGATAGCGCCCCGACCGGGAGGCTCGCTCACCTGGGCAAAAGGCTCCTACAACTCCATTCGCGGAATGATACGTTCGTCGTGGAAAATCGAAAACGGAAAGTTTACTCTCGAAGTTGAAATTCCAGCCAACTCAACTGCTACGGTGGTTTTGCCAGATGGGACGACGAAGAAAGCAGGTTCGGGGAAACATTCATTTACTATCGATATGAAAATCATAAAAAAATAATTATGTCTGACATTTTAACAGGACAGGCGTCAACATCCTGCGGAGCTACAGAAGCCTGTGTTTTGCTCGGAAAGAAAGAATCTTTGCGGCAGTTGCGTTATTCTACGGCTCGTTTGCAGAGTTAAACTACAGCCAATATTTACATCATCAGTGATAAACAGTGCAATTAAGGATAATTGTGTGAAAATAAATATCAACTAACCTGGTTAAATATTGTTAAAATATTTGGTGATTTAAAAAAATGTTATTACCTTTGCAGTGTAAATTTATTTTAAAGATATATACAATGAAGCACGTTATGCAGGGTGTTAAAACGGCGCAGTTTTTTTCAATTACTTCGCCCTGCCTCAAAATAAAGACAGCGAGATACGGAAATCAGAATTATTTTTCCCGCCTGATTTTCAAAGACAGGGAAATAATTATCAACTTAAATTTCTATTGAAAATATGAAAAAGAAAATTATTCTTTACAGCCTCTTGTCCGTCGCAACTATTGCGCTTGCAACGTACAATGTTACTTTGAGTAAAAAAACAGCGCAAGTAGCTCAACTTTATCTGGCAAATACTACATCCTTGGCAAATGCAGAAAATCCAACCGGCGAAACGTATTTTATTAAAGTGAAACTTTCCTGTACTTGCTATGAAAAAGAAGTTCTTGGAGGAATAACTTATTGGCAGCCTTCGGGGACGCAAGTTGCTTGTCAAACGCTAATTTCCTTTGTGTCGGACACCACAACGTGTAAAACAAAAGATTGTCCTCGTGGGTCATCTTGTCGATAAAATAAATAAGGTATCAGTTACAGCCGAATATGTTATCATAGCATATATTCGGCTGTAATTATTTTTCAATTATTAACAAACAAATAAATTTATGAAAATTCTATTAATAAATCTTCTGTTTGTAATCTTTATATCATGCACGAACAATCAGGAGCAGTTAAGACAATCCATTGATCTGAATGATGTATCCGGCAATGTGATGATAAACGATATTTTTGAGGACTTCGAGTATTTTGCTCTGCAAACAACTGATAGCAGTCTGTTTGGACAGATTGATAAGTTGATTGTCTTTGAAGATAAATATTTTATTTTGGACAAAAGACAGATGCGACAAGTATTTGTCTTTGAAAAAGACGGAACTTTCAGTCATACGATAGGCGAATACGGACCTGGTCGGGGCGAATACGGTTTTGATGTTGCGGATTTCACTATAGATAAGGAAAACAGACAATTAATGATATTGATTCAGCCATCTATGGTATTTATTTACAGTCTTGATGGTAAATTTATCGAACATAAAAATTTACATACCATCTCATCATTATGGCATATTTGCAGCTATAACAATGGGATTGTTTGTTCTGCAGACCATATTATGCGTAAAAATAATGCCTCTTCGCAGATGATATATATTTTTGATAAGGATTTTACCTTAAAGAACAAATTATTAAATTCTCTGACGGAAAATATAAAGATTTTTCCTGTGGTTTCTAACTGTCTCTTTGACAACAATAACAAAGTGGCTTATTTTGATGAATTTACCTATACGTTATATCCTGATGTTACAAACGGAGAAGAAAAGGAATCTGTGTATTTTGCACTTAACAACAAAGTGCCACTCGAAGTCTTTGCTGATTCACAACATTATTTCGATAACCAACAGCAATATTCCTATTTTATTGATTTAATGATCATTGGCGATACTGTGACAGGATATTATATAAACGGTCTTCAGCAATGTGTTCTTATAATGAACATCAAAAACGGGAAAAAAATATTAGCCCGTTCGTTATGGATGCCAACCATCCTGTGCCATAAAGAAGATTATTTGTATTCATGTATTCGTCCAGACTGGATTTTGGAAGACGCAACAAGTGGCATTTCGGCTGAAAATATGACACAGTATCCTGTAGAAATAGACAGTAATCCGGTTATTGTGCGATTTAAAATGAAAAAAGGATTATTAAAATGAAAAAAATATATTTGGTGTGGATTGTTATTTGTTTGTCCTTTTTAGTGATATTGTTGATAATATGTAGCATTAATATTAATCGAATAAAAATCGAAAGAGCGGAGTTGGAAAATGTTTTATTGTTTCATCAAGACAGTTTGTCGCGTATAAATAGTTTGATAAAATATTCCGATGTTACTGAAGAATTGATGATTAACAATTGTACTGTATATGACGTAAATACAAGAGATTCCATTAAAATATCATCACTTCTTCATAAGCGCACTGTAATAATAAGGTTTATGCGAACAGGATGTAGCAGTTGTATTCAACAACAGATAGAAGCGCTTCATTACCTGAGTAAGTTTGATAATGTTATAACATTGGTAAATTCAGAAAGTATGCGTGAGTTACGGATATTTTTACACAAACATAATATTATGCCTGCAGTTTACTGGTTGAAGCCAACAGAAATTCTATACGAAGGAGACGATGTTTCTCGTTTTCTTATATCTTGTGTTGATGAAAACAAAAAGATGTTGAAACAATTCTATTTGGATTCTGAGTCATTATATTTGTTAAAGTTGATACTTCTAAATTGAAATAGAAAGAGTATAACAATATGGAATACAAGATTATTATTAAAACACAGAGTGGCTTATCGCGCTTTTTATTCACCGCGATTATGAACTGAAAATAAAAAAATAATTATGTCTGACATTTTGAACAATGAATATTTTATGAAACATGCGCTTGCGGAAGCAGTCAAGGCTTTTGATGAAAATGAAATTCCAATTGGGGCGGTAATTGTTTCTAACGGACGAATAATTGCTCGCGCACACAATCTGACTGAAACATTGAACGATGTTACGGCTCACGCCGAGATGCAGGCGATTACTGCTGCAGCGACTGTTTTAGGCGGTAAATATCTTATTGACTGCACGATGTATGTAACCGTTGAACCGTGTCCAATGTGTGCAGGTGCTTTGGCGTGGTCGCAAATTTCTCGCGTAGTGTATGGTGCAAACGATAAAAAACGCGGATATACAATGATTTCTTGTGATATGCTTCATCCGAAAACACAGATTACAGGCGGCGTTCTTGCCGATGAAGCATCCGATTTAATGAAACGTTTTTTTGAGAGTAAAAGGCGTTAAATAACACTATTGAGGTTATTGCAAAAGACAGCCTCTGTTTGAATATTTCAAAAACAAATTTTTAGCAAAACCATTTTGTTTAAATGAATTATAGAGGGAAAAGTTTTATCTTTGCACCCTGAAAATACAATTTTTATGAAAGAAATCAGAACACGCTTCGCTCCGAGTCCAACGGGCTTTATGCACACCGGTAATTTGCGCACAGCGCTTTACGCATATCTGTTCGCCAAAAAGAACAACGGAAAATTTATCCTCCGCATCGAAGATACCGACCGCGAAAGACTGATAGAAAACGCAGTAGAAACGGTCTATAATACCTTGAAACTTGCAGGATTGCAACATAATGAAGGTCCAGACTGTGGTGGCGACTGTGGTCCATACGTTCAAAGCGAGCGCAAGTTGATTTATGCAGAATATGCCCAAAAATTGCTCGACAGTGGCGACGCATACTACTGTTTCTGCACCAAAGAACGCCTCGAATCGCTGACCGACGAATCAGGAAACCGCCGATACGACAAGCATTGCCTACATTTGAGCAAAGAAGAAATCACGAAAAATCTTGCTGACGGCATTCCTTGTGTCATTCGGCAAAACGTGCCGACAACAGGCGTCAGTTCGTTTAACGATCTCGTTTTCGGCGAGATTTCAGTTGAAAACCGCGAACTGCACGACAATGTCCTTATCAAATCAGACGGCTACCCAACATATAATTTTGCTAATGTTGTAGATGACCATCTGATGCGGATTTCGCACGTCTTTCGCGGAATGGAATATTTGAGCAGTACGCCGAACTATAATCTGCTCTACAACGCTTTCGGCTGGGAAATTCCTGAATATGTGCACCTCCCGCATATTATGCGCGACAAACAGCACAAACTCTCGAAACGCTACGGCGACGCCAATTTCGAAGATTTTCTTGAAAAGGGATTTTTACCCGAAGCCATTATAAACTATGTCGCACTGCTCGGCTGGAATCCAAAAAACGACTGCGAAAAGTTCACTCTCGCCGGTCTGACAGAAGCTTTCGACATTGCAGGAATTTCAAAATCAGCGGCAGTTTTCGACGAGATCAAACTCCGCTGGTTAAATTCACAGTACATTCAGGAAATGCCTGTTGAAGAGTTTGGCAGACTTGCGGAATCATATTTGGAAAAACTGCCTGCTACAATAGATAAACAGTTGTTAATAAAAATGCTGCAACCGCGTATTTCTGTATTTTCCGATATTCCCGAAAAACTTGTTTTCATTACCAGTTTTGAAGGTTACGATATCAATCTTTTAGAAAACAAAAATTCAAAGACAACTATCGAAATGGCTCAAAACATTTTGCCCGAAGTCATTACTCTTTCGGAAAATACAACTGTATGGGAAAATGATGCGCTTTTTGAAGCATATAATTCTTTGACGGAACGTCTTGGCGTCAAGCGCAAACAACTCTTATGGCTCGTCCGCATTGCATTGACAGGACAGGCATCAACGCCCTGCGGCGCTACAGAAGCCTGCGTTTTGCTCGGGAAGGAAGAATCTTTGCGGCGATTGCGTTATTCTGCATCTCGTTTGAAGGGTTAAGTTACATCAAGATTAGCATCATTGGTGATAAGCAGACTGACAGCAAACTTTGCTCTCTGGTTTGCTTAAATTTATTCTACGGTAACCGATTTCGCTAGATTGCGCGGCATGTCAACGTCGCGCTTTTTATTTACCGCAATGTGATACGACAGCAGTTGCAGTGGAATTATGTTAAGCAGCGGCTCAAAACAATCTTCTGTCGACGGCACTTCAATTACATAGTCCGCAATAGATTTTATGATTGTATCGTTCTCGTTTACAACTGCTATCACACAACCGTTTCTTGCCTTTATTTCCTGAATGTTGCTGATAACTTTATCATACATTTTGTTGTCCGTAGCAATTGCGACAACAGGCATTTCCATGTCTATCAGCGCAATCGGTCCGTGTTTCATCTCGGCGGCCGGATAACCTTCGGCGTGAATGTAAGATATTTCTTTCAGTTTCAAAGCGCCTTCAAGTGCAACAGGATAATTAAAACCGCGTCCGAGATAGATAAAATTGTGAGCGTAAGTAAAAATCTTCGACAGGTCGTTGATCGAATCATTTGACTTTAATATCGTTTCGACTTTTTCCGGAATATGGTTAAGTTCTTTAAGCAGCTCACGGTAACGTTTTTCGTCAATAGTCCTTTTTTCCCGTCCCAGACAGAGCGACATCATCGAAAGCACTACAAGTTGTGCAGTAAAAGCCTTGGTCGAAGCGACTCCGATTTCGGGTCCTACGTGAGTATAAGAGCCGGTGTGAGTATTTCTTGCAATCGACGAGCCTACAACGTTACATATTCCGTAAATGAATGCGCCTGATTTGCGTGCAAGTTCAATTGCAGCAAGAGTATCGGCTGTTTCACCCGACTGGGAAATGGCAATCACTACATCATCCTGATAAATCACAGGATTGCGATAACGAAATTCTGAAGAATATTCGACTTCTACCGGAATTTTGCAAAACGACTCAAAGAGGTATTTGCCCACCAGACCTGCGTGCCACGAAGTTCCACAGGCGAGGATAATGATTCGCCGGGCATTGAGAAAACGTTCCTTATGATCGATAATTCCGGATAAAACTACGTGATTGAACGAAACGTCAATCCTGCCTCTCATACAGTCGCGCAGCGTTTGAGGCTGTTCAAAGATTTCTTTTAGCATGAAATGATCGTAACCGCCTTTTTCAAGCTGACTCAAATTCATTTCCAACTGTATGATTTCATGAGTTTTCTCAATATTTTTGACAGTTACTATTTTAGGCTTTTCGTTGCGGCTGACGAGCGCTATTTCCTCGTCTTCGAGATAAATTACCTTGTTGGTATATTCGATGATCGGTGATGCGTCGGAAGCGATAAAATATTCATCATCGCCGATTCCAAGCACCAGCGGACTGCTTTTTCTGGCAACAATTATCTCGTCTGTTTTGCCTTTTTCTATTACTGCAATAGCATACGCGCCGATGATTTCATTAAGGGTGAGTTGCACTGCGTGAAACAAGTCTGTTTTATTCAAAATTTTAATATATTCTATCAACTGCACCAAAACTTCCGTATCGGTATTGCTCTGAAAATGATAGCCGTTTTGAATAAGTTGCTGTTTCAGCACTGCATAGTTTTCGATTATTCCGTTGTGAATAAGAGCAATATTTTCAGATTCGGAATAATGCGGGTGAGCGTTTATATTGTTCGGCTCGCCGTGAGTAGCCCAACGTGTGTGCGCAATCCCTATTGTACCTGATATATCCTTGTTTTTACAGAACTCTTCCAAATCGGCTACTCTGCCTTTCGTTTTGTAAATACTTAAATTTCCGTTCTGACTTGTTAATGCAATACCGGCACTGTCGTAGCCTCTATATTCGAGGCGATGCAATCCTTTAATCAATATCGGATACGCATTTTGATTCCCGATATAACCTACTATTCCGCACATAATTTATCATTAATTTATGGTAAACGTAAAAAAAACATTTTGCTGTTGAGCGGCAAAGTTAGCACAAATTTTTCAATTACACACAGACGGATAAAAAACAACTCCGGTCTCATTCATTTTTCTTGCAGCGGACAGAAAGCAGGAAGGTACTGAAATCGTTGTACCTGGTCACTCCGGCGTCGCCCTCGATCACGTGCCGGGACCAGACTAAGTTCGTGTTTTCATAACTGTCGGAACTGCTGGACCAGAAGTACGAGCACGAGCCATAGCCGTACGCCGAGCCACTTTCCACGATGCCTACGAGCAAAGCGTTGAAGCCATTGTCGGCGGGCGTGTTGCTCTTGCCGTCAGTGGTGAAAGGAGTATTGTCTGAAACTACTGGTGTCGTGCTCTTCATAACATACCCGTGATCTCCGCGGTAAGGCTGATAGTCATACCAACTATCAGCCCATTGAATGGTGGTGTTCTCTATACCATATTTATTGGTGGTAAGGCTGGCAGTGACAATCTCCTTTTCAAGCAGATTCCATTCGTAATCGCTCGGCAAATGCCAGCCGTCAGGACAGATATCACCCGCGCCTGTCGGCTTTTGTGCTGGCGGCGTAAGTTCAATGCCATCGCCGGAGCCGGTGAGACCACTTGCTGCCGCCCAACTGTACAATAATCCGTATTCCGGATGAGATTCAAATACGGCATAGTCAAGATTAGGGTAATTATAATACTTTGAATCAGGATAATCATAACCAGCTGATCCCACTGTCAAGGTCGTTTCGTTAGAATACTTTGTTGTCCGCAAATTCTCTGTCATCCAAATACCGGCAGCACCAAAATCTCCGGCACAATATCGATTGCCTTCAATATCTTCAACAGATTCAGAAAAGGTAAAGCACGCTTGTATCCACTCCACCCCGTTCCAGGTCTCGACACATTTAGTGTCAATATTGAATATCTGCAAGCCCATAGCATCGGCAGTGGCTTTTGCGCCAAATGTTGCCTGCATGTCGTTGCGCTCCTGTGTAGAAAGTTGCGGAAGACGCAAACCGCGTGTACCGCCGCCTTCTAACTCAAGTATGGAAAAACTTTCAGGATCCTTGAGATCTCCAATTGTCACCTGCGCGAAGATGCAGTTTGCGCTCAACATGAAGAGCGCGGTCATTGTTAAAAGAATTTGTTTCATTGTTCTAAATAAATTTATATAGTGATTGTTTAATTCTAAGGAATTATTGCA
>JAIRYM010000091.1 GCA_031267615.1 Dysgonamonadaceae bacterium | reverse complement strand
TTGAAACAGAAATATTTCAGCAGACATTGTGGCAAAAAACAAACATGGAAAGTGTTTGCTTATTCTCTTGAATTAAAATCTGGTAAATTTTGACCGGGAATAAGTTGATTGCTCTCCGCCTGTAAAGGCGTGGGGCTGTTTTCTTATCTTAGGTCGCAGGTTTACCAGAGCCTTATTCAATAAAGTAAGTCAATGGCTTCACGCCTTCCT
The DNA here is from genome assembly GCA_031267615.1 of Dysgonamonadaceae bacterium. Classification (GTDB taxonomy): domain Bacteria; phylum Bacteroidota; class Bacteroidia; order Bacteroidales; family Azobacteroidaceae; genus Azobacteroides. Next base: position 47,404 of record JAIRYM010000091.1, on the reverse strand, counting down.
CATTTATTCATTTGTAATAAAACATTTGATAACCCCCTTTCTTCAGGAGCCAAAGAGAGGACAATGCTTTATTAAAATGAAAAACTTATTTATTAATTTCGTCAATTGGTACCTTGAGACCAATGAAGGCAAAACCTCTAATTATCTTGCGAATCAATGCAAAGGCGACAGGGAATTTTTTATCGCCAATCTGTCTGAGTATGCTGTTGAGTTCGCAATAGCGTATGGTTACAATCCCTTTCTGGTGAATAAGGAAAACATCATCTCTTTCATATCCAAGTTAGACAAGGATATATATCGGGACGGTACACCCTTTGCTAGATTCAGCAAAAATAAAGACAGTGACCTGCCGCAAGCGCTGTTGGGGAAAAACAATTATCTCGCTTTTCTCCGTGGTCTGAATACCGCAAAAGCGACCGCCGAATCGCTAAAAAAGCCGCCTGTCCGCAATCAGCCGACAGACACTTATCATTACGAAAAAGAGGAGATGAAAAAGATTTTCACCCTCAGGCTAATCACACAGGATAGGTATTACGAGTTTTTGTATTACCCGATCAGTGTACTGAAAAAACTGTTCTACCATAACGAAAGAAGGCAGTTCTTCAACAACTATATCGGTGAACAGCGGGATAATATCGTTGTTTACATCGGTAAATCGGACAAACTCCTATTCAAAGACGTAGACACATTGGATATAAACAATGACGGTAGCGTCCTAATAAACGGTAAATTCAAATTACACACGAACGTTACCGGAAATGGAGCCAAGGAGGAACTCAGCACAAATACTATCGAGAACATTGTTATCGACCATGCCCCGTCGTTAGAAAGGGTGATGTTTGCATTGAAGGAACAACTGCCGACATTGCAGATTATCCACAACACGCTGACAAACATCAATAACGGCAGAATATCAAACAAAGAAGATTTGAAAAACGCAGGAAACCATCTCGTCCGAAACGTTGAGTTCAGCCCCAAGGAATTAGATAATCTCGAAAAAGACCTGAATTTGATTCTGAGCAAAACCCAATTACAACTGATGGATAGATATGAGAATCTGTATAAGAAGAAATATGAATGAGTTATTTACAAACAATAAAAAACAAACGTCATGAATAAAATTAAATTTTTCATGCTTGCCTTAACAGTATGCGGTTTGGCAAGCTTAAGTTCTTGCACTGATTCTGAAGACGTACCGATGGACTTGAAATTGGGGAAAATAGTTCGTTCCAATCTAAACGAAGTAAAATATGTGTATCGTACCTCCTCTTCCTTGCAAACCTCTTCTTCCTTGCGAAGTTCTAGCGGCGACGCCAATTTCGGCGCGATTGACATAAACGGAATAGTGACGGAGATAAAATTTCTTTCCGAAGACGGGGAGTTCGTCGGCAGTAGCATCCCACCACAATTTTACGGCATGGCCGAAATAGGCGACGAATTTGTTATCTGTGGAGTGATGATTTATCAGGATTTCAAAAAAGAAACAGACAGCACGGTAGTAATAGGGACGGCTCAAGGGTTCCGGGAATTGCTTATTAATAAACGAACCGGCGCTGTTTATACCTTCCCTGAAAATACCGGAAGCATAATCAGATGGAACAGAGGCAGTACGGATGTGCCGGTAAAAGGATATTTTGATTCCCGGGGAAATCTATATATCTGTTATTCTTCTTTCTATTCCGGAAAATTTCGAATTTCAAAAATTGATATTCAAAATCCCGACAACGTTACAATTGAAGATTATTTACCGCCTACCGAAATGGAGAACTTAGATGTTAATATTTCGAGCGATTTTGACGAATCATTCATGGTTAGCGCGTCGGGCACATGCGCATATCGAACTAGAGGGCTTTCTGGGTATCGTGGCGATTTTAAATTCAAATGTTCCGGAGGAAGAATCTATCCGATAAGCCAGTTAATACCGGAAGCAAGTAACGATTATGGAAATTATAACTACAACATTTTTTTAGGACATAGTGGTTCATTTTATATTACCATTGTAAATAGTTATCGGTTCGAAATACACAAACTATTCGAACCGACAACGGATGAACTTGCGATTGAGAAAGTTGCAGAGTTGAACCAAACAAACACGAACCTTTCATTCTCTGAATTAACTCGTTCCATAGCCAACCCTGTAACTTACACGCGTATCTGGTCGTTGTCCACCTCCGGGAAAACAGGGAAAATAGTAGAATTTAACGAAACGACAAACATCCTAACCCTAACGGAATTTGATATACCTCGCTTGTATAACGCCAAACTGTATCATACGTCCGACGGCATATATATCAGCAGTACGGATTTGCAAAAGCAGACAAAAATCCACTGGAATGACTATTCCAATCAAACAACGTTCGATTTTCGGCAACTTGGTTACGAAGCGTATACGTTGTTTTCAACGACGGCTTCTCCCGAATTGTCGTTTACCGCCCTGCGTTATAGCGATGCCAGCTATATAATCGGGATTGTAGATGCAACAGGGAATATAAACTGTTTGGAATCAATCCCGTTTATAAACGAGCAAACGCAATTGATTCGTGTGAATTAAGCAAAACAGCTATGCAAGGTATACTTGCTTCGATTTTTATACAATTTATTTATAAACAATTAAACGTTTAATTTTATGACAAACAATTCAATTTTTCGAGCATTCATGCTCATGGCAATCAGCTTATTTGTAAGCGCGACATTCGTATCGTGTGAAAAAGAGAGTGGAGACGATGACAACAACACGTCCCCAACAGGAAACTCTGCCCTCGTCGGCAAGTGGGAAGTCGGCGATTCGGGAGCGGAATATGGCAGCTTCGAGTTCACGAACGACAGCAAGTACATCATCACCCAACGAGTCTCCAGCCCGCCGGCAGGCGCCAGGAGTTTGCGTGCGGCAACCGACGGCCAGCAACCGGTTTACATCATTATCATCTTCGGGGATTACTCGCAGTTGAATAATACCGGAAACCTGTTTGAACTGGATTTGAAGGAGTTTGGGACAATCTCTATTACTCTCGGAAATGACGGGAAAAGCATCACCGTGATTGTTAACGGCGAGACCTACACCGCTTCCAAAACGGAAGAAATTCCCTCGACCTCGAATGATAAAACAGATTTGCTGTGCCACACGTGGGAATTTAAAGAATATACAATTATTGAAGACCTTTTCCCGGAAGATGAAAAAGAGTGGCTCATTCGTGAAGACGGAAATGAGTGGAAAATAAAGTATGAACAGGAGATAAATGCTTACGGCAAAGGGACGACGGTTACTTTCACAAAAGCAGGGACTTATTTCGTTAGCTATCCCAATGATGATGTTTTCAACGCCCAATGGGAGTGGGAGAATATTTCAAAGGGAACGATGAAATATTGGGAGGAAGTATACAACGACGGTGGCGTTGTAACTGTTACGGTAACTGCTACAACGCTTGAAGTTCAAAAAGATTACGTGCTTACGAAACTGGTTAGGTAATAATTTCCGAACCGTCGGAATAATACCAAACCTGTCTGTAAAAAGGGACGTCCATGCGGCGTCCTTTTTTGTTTCCGAAATGTTAAGCCGGTTATTTAAAGTCATCCCTAAAGCCTGATGATTATATTCTTAGCTACCTTACAGGGAAAGAGAAGAGATGGAGAAAAACACTTGATTACTAACGGATTTTGGTGAATGAAATAACCAGAATTTGCTTCTGGCTATAAAATGAATTTCCAAAAAGCATATTATTATTTAAAACAATATGGCGGTTTGGATTATCTACACAAACATTGGTGGGCGTTACATACAGACAACCCCTTGCTGATGATAAAATTTCTAAACACATTACTCAATTAGAAACAAAAAAGAGCTGCGATTACTCGTAACTCTTTGTCTGTCTCGCTCTCCCTCTTGGACTTGAACCAAGGACCCTCTGATTAACAGTCAGATGCTCTAACCGACTGAGCTAAGGAAGAATTATTATACACTACTGATTCTTTTAATTAACTCTTTTGAATGTGCGCTCTCCCTCTTGGACTTGAACCAAGGACCCTCTGATTAACAGTCAGATGCTCTAACCAACTGAGCTAAGGAAGATTTTAGTCCTTTTTTGGTGAAAAGTGGTGCAAAGGTAGCGCTTTTTTTCTTAAAAAACAATACCTTTGCGAAAAATATAAAAAAAATTATGATAAAGATAGTTGGAATAGGGAATGCGCTGGTCGATATTTTGGCTAAACTTCCTGACAATAACCTTTTGAATGAACTAGGAATAGCAAAAGGCAGTATGAATCTCGTTGATGCTGCGATGAGAAATGCAGTTCTGGGAAAAATTGAAAATCTCAATCTTCAAATAACAACAGGTGGCTCAATCAGTAATACAATGCTCGCTCTAAAACATTTAGGAGAGCCTTCTTCATTCATTGGAAAAGTGGGAAACGATGCTTACGGTGAGTTTTATCGTCGCGAACTGACAGAATCGGATGTTAAAATGCACGTAATTTATGAAAATAACCCTTCGGGAACGGCTATCGCAATGATTACACCCGACGGAGAGCGTACTTTCTGCACATACCTCGGAGCAGCGGCGAATATGCAGAAATCAGACCTGCAAAAATGTTATTTTGAACCATATACACATCTTTATGTCGAAGGGTATCTTGTGCAAAATCACGAACTTATCGAATCGGCGATGCAAATTGCCAAATCGCTAAATCTGAATATAATGCTCGACCTTGCAAGTTTCAATGTTGTTGCGGCTGACAGAGAGTTTTTGTGGAACCTGATCGATAATTATGTTGATATAGTGCTTGCCAATGAAGAAGAAGCGTCGGCGCTGACGGGCAAACCGGCTGCGGAAGCGATGCACGACATATCTCATAAAGTAAAGATAGTCGTTGTGAAAGAAGGCGACAAAGGCTCATATGTAAAACGGGAACACGAACTGATCCACGTCCCTGTGTATAGAAAAATCAATCCCGTTGATACTACAGCAGCAGGTGATTACTATGCCGCAGGATTTTTCTACGGGTTAGCGCATGGGGCGAGTCTTCAGAAATGCGCTGAAATCGGCAGCATGCTCTCATATTATATAATACAGGTTGTAGGGACAAAACTGCAAGAAAGCGTTTGGAAAGAGATAAGGACAAAGGCGCAGGAAATTCTTGATTGCTGACGCTGATTTTTTATTTTCTGATAATTCTTATTGTTTCGTCTTTGTTGATGGCAATGATTGCTGATGGTTTATGTTTCTCGCTTTCATTTCTTCGGTAATAAACAGTATAATCCATTAAACTGATAATATCGGGATTTATTTCGTAAAAATTATCAGGCGACGGCTCTCCGCTAAAATTTGCAGAAGTAGAAACAATCGGTTTCCCAAACTGACGGCAAAGTGTCTGTGAAAAGGTTTCGCGGGGAATGCGAATCCCGATGCTGCCGTCTTCTGCAATAAGGTTTTTCGCAAGATTGCGAGCGTCAGGATATATTATTGTCAGCGGATCAACTGACTGTTCGACTAACTGACGTGCAATGTCGGGACAGTCGGTGTAATAAATGAGTTTTTCTACAGAATCAAGCAGCACAAGCATTGATTTGGTGTCGCACCGTCGCTTGATTTCATATATTCGGGCAACAGCGCCGGCATTAGTTGCATCACAGCCAATGCCCCAGACTGTGTCGGTGGGGTAAAGGATAATACCGCCCTGAAGTAATGTTTCAACAGTTTTTTTTATTTCTTCCTGCATTACTGTTTCTTTATCTTCCATCGCTGTATCGTTATTTTGAGTTTTTCAATATCTTTTATGCCGGGCGCAATTTCGAATCGACTGTTCAAATCAAGTGCAAAAAGATATGGATTTGAAGATTTGAGGATTTGAAGGCTTGAGGATTGGAAATCTTCGGAATCTATTCCTCCGCTCAACAGAAAAGGTGTTTTGCTCCTGAAGGAGGAAAGGACTGTCCAGTCGAATTTTTGTCCTGAACCGCCATAGACAGAAGTTTTAGTGTCGAACAGGAAATAGTCGCACGAGTTATCATATTCTTCGCATTTCAACAGATCATTTTTGTCGCTGACGGGAAACGCTTTGATGATCTTAAATCCTTCTTTGCGGAGTTCGTTGCAGGTTTTGGATGATTCCTGCCCGTGAAGTTGCAGCATATTCAGATTATACCTGGTTGCGATGTCTAATATGAAGTCATTCCCGGCATTGACAAATATGCCTGCCTTCTGAATATTGGACGGAACGGTTTTCAGAGCCGCAGGATCGAGTCCGCCTGCGAATCGCGGGGATTTTTCATAAAAAATCAGGCCAAGCATATCTATGGGCAGTTCGACGAGTTGCCTGATATTTTCGGGATCTTTCATTCCGCATACTTTGATTTTCATACAAGACATTAAATGGTGTGTAAAAGTAAAACTTTTTTCTATAATTTATGTGCTGTGAAAGGAATACCGGAGATTTCAAAACGGCGGGCGTCCGCCGCCGAAGCCTCTGTCGCCTGATCTTCTTCTTCCGTCAGCCGGAGGAGGTCCGTCCCACTGCCGGCGTTCGCTGTTTTGCATATCTTCTTCTGTCGCGCTGCTCGATTTCGGGAAAGATGTGAATTTATAGATGAAACTGCACATAAAATAACTCGGTATGACGTTGGAACTCGTGATTTGATAGCCGTCGATGGTTGCTGCCGACATAATGTTTTTGCGGTTTTTCAGTATGTCATAGATTTGAAGTTTCAAAAGTCCTGTTCCTGCCTTTTTGCTGAACAGATGTTTGGTTGCGGCTGCGTTCCACATTGTTTCCGATATGTTATAATTATCGTAGCCATTGCGTTTTGTGAAGGTTATTTCGCTTTCGAGAGTCGTTTTTGCGGGCAGATACCATACGTTTGTGCCGCCGAGGCCGTAACTGACTGTATTTTTGTTGTTTTCCGGCTGAATTGTGTGTTTGATATTGTTGAAATTGACTGTAATGTTCAAGCCGGCGTCGAACAGGTCGGAACGGTAGTTGACGCCGTTGCTGTTCATAAACGAGAAACTGTGCTGCGTATTTTTTTTGTCGTCAACGTATGTATTAAGATTTACATATCGCGGTCCGATCATGCTTCTGACGCTGAATTTCCTGTTTTTCAGAGGCAGGCTTACCGTGCCGAACGTATTGATGTCCCAGTTACCGGAGATGTTTTTATATGAACTGATGCGCACGGAGTCGCCCTGCATTCTGGTTACGGATGCAATGTCGCTGAATGAAAAATTACCGGACGTGCCGATGTTGTACGACAGTTGAGATTCCGGCACGAACTTTTGGAAAGCCGCCCGAAGCTGGCTGGAATAACCCGGTTTCAGATCAGGATTGCCCGCCGTCCATTCATACGGGCGGCTTTTGTCGATATAATCGCGAAGTTGCAGCGCCGAAGGCTGGTTAGTCTCTCCGTCATAGTCCAGTTTCAGATTTGTACGCTTGTCCCAGGTATATTTGAACTTCGCGACAGGCGAGAAGTTGCGAACGTCCTGGCGAATTGTGCTGTAAAGCGAATCGCCGATGATGTTGTTTAACCGTGAGTCTTCTGCGAACTGTGTTGAATATGGATTGTTTGCCGAATTGAGCAACGCTTTGCCCGGCTGCCAGGTGTTGTTTTCGGAGCGCGTGGGATCGAAGTTTAATCCGGCGGTATAATTATATTTTTCCCCTGATGATTTGAAAGCGATGCCGAAACGCTGTTCAGTTGACTTGCGTACCGTGCTGCGGCTTAAGCTGTCGGCAATTACGGCGTCGGGCGGATAAATATCGTATGTGCTGTTGATGCTTCGGGAATCGCTGTTTGACAGACGGTATTGCAGTTGCAGGAAATTATTGTTCCCCAGAGGCTCCACCCAGGCGAATGTGGTGCGGTATTCATTTGAACGGTTATCGTTTTCTGCCTGCTGGTTGAGAAATACGGAATGAGAGCGGACGTCGCCGGATATACTTGCGTTTTCGTCCGTATATCGCTGGATTTCGGAGTTGTCATTTTCCACAGAATAGCTGTCATTGAGCCTGAAGCGGGCGTTGACGCTGAAAACCCGACCCGGTTTATTGAACCGGTGAGAGTAGTCGAGCGTGGCGCCGAAGTTGTATCCGCTGCCGCGGGTTGCTGCCTTGCCGTAGGAATCCGAAATGGTGTCCATTGTATTAAAATTCAGCTGCGAAGCCCATTCTTCTTCCGTGCTGTGACTGTCTGTGAAGTAAAAATTAGGGCGCAGGGTAAGGTTATTCATCGAATCGGGTTTCCATTCCATCTTAATGTTGGAAGCAAAATTGTCCGACAGATAATTTGTAACCGTATGAGTTCTCTCCATTCTGGATATGTTTGAATATCTCACCTGTTCGGAGATCCGGTCTACATTCCGGTCGAGTCCGTTATATCTCAGATCGCCTGTCAGGGTGAAGGTTTTGGAAAATTCCTTACTGAAATTGAGCATCGGGTTCAGTGATTTCATAATGCCGCTGTTATCCTCGCCCCGCCTCATTCTCATTCCCCTGAACTGACTTGTTCCCAGGTCTGCGGCTCCGGTGTTGTTATTGTTGTTCGACTGAACGATAAGCGTATACCGGTCGTTGTTGGTCATGTTGTTGATGAACGCGCCTGCCTGATACCGCGTGTCGCCGGCAGAGTTCAGATCTTGCCCGCCGCCGAGCAGCACGTTTCCCATTGTCCCCTTTTTCATACCTTCGCGGATTGTCAGGTTGATAATCGTTTCCTCTTCGCCGTCGTCGAAGCCGGTCATCTGCGCCATGTCCGACTTTCTGTCGAGCACCTGCAGTTTATCGACAATTTCGGCCGGCAGGTTTTTTGAAGCGATCTGCGGGTCGTCCGAAAAAAACTCCTTACCTTCTACCATAAATCTTTTCACTTCCTTTCCGTTTACCGTAATTTTCCCGTTGTCACTCACCTCTACCCCCGGCAGTTTTTTAAGAATATCTTCCACCACTGCGTTTTCGGTTGTTTTCACGGAACGCGCGTCGTATTCAATCGTATCGTTCCTCATCGTCACCTCCGGAGTTTTTCCAATGACGGTCGCTTCCGCCAACACAGTCTCCTCCTGCTCCAGCGCAATGCGACCGATACTGTTTTCCGTTCTGTTTTCGTTTACCGTAATGTTTTTGAAAGCCGTAACATAGCCTATCGACGACACTTTGAGGATATATCTTCCTCCACTGATGTTTTTCAGAACAAACCTTCCGTCTTCACCCGCGCTGTTACCAGCAACGTAAGCGCTGTCCGCATTTGCGAGCAGCGCTACACTCGCCGACACGACAGCCGAACTGTCATTACCGTCAATAATTTTGCCCGTAAGCCTTGTTGTGTTCTGTGCGTTTGCCGGAAAATGGAATAACAGAGGGAGGAAACAGTATGCGAAGATTTTCATAAAAAAGATTTTGATTACTGTTTTGATAGACTTGATAATTGTATCAGGGTTTAAATCAGCCATCCTGCAACGCTGTTACAGTGAGACATAAAGCATCATTATAGAGACGCAAAGCATCGAGTTTCTGCACAAATTATTGCCCCCGACCCCGCAACGGAGGAGGATCATCTTCCTTCGTTTTAAGATAAACTTCCTTCGTTTTAAGAAAATCTTTCTCCATTTTAAGAAAATCTTTCTTCGTTTGAAGAATATCTTTCTTCGTTTCAAGATAAACTTTCTTCGTTGGAAGATAAACTTTCTCTATTTTGGAAAAAATCCCGCCAGATTAAGTTATTTGTATTTAATGATTCTGACGATTTCGCTCCCCAGGAATACAGTAGAGCAGATGCCGGTGATTAATCCCCAGTCAACCGGTCGCAGCGGCGTTACGTTAAACATTTCACCGCCAAAAGTTACAATCAGATACTGACCGGCAAGGATTAAAGCCGCAACAGCAAGAAATCCTGTCGATTTGCCGATATTCGCATACGACGGTTTGCCGGTCATAAACGCCCTGGCATTAAACATGTTCCAGAATTGCAGCATCACGAAAACCGTGAAGAAAAGAGAAATCTCGTAAACAGACAGACCGTCGCCTTGTCCGAAATTGAAGTAGTTTTTGAAGAAACCGGCAATGCTGAAATCCTGTAAAGCCGTTATTTCGGCGTGCTTGAAATATTGAAGCAGACCAAACAGCAGCATCACGAAAAAGATGCCGGTGCCCGAAATGTTTGTCCACATTGATTTTGAGATAATGAAATCATCCGTCTTGCGCGGTCTGTCGTTCATCACCCTTTCCCCTGGCGGCAAAGAGGCGAGCGCAAGGGCGGCAAAGGTGTCCATGATCAGATTAACCCACAGCATCTGCGTAACGGTGAGCGGCGATTCCGTTCCGAGAAAGGCGCCGGTCATCACGATGATACAGGCAGAGACGTTGATCGTCATCTGAAACAGAATAAACCGCTGAATGTTCTGATAGAGCGACCGTCCCCACATCACGGCGCGTGTAATGCTGCTGAACGAGTTGTCCAGAATCGTGATGTCGCTCGCTTCCTTTGCTACGCTCGTTCCGTCGCCCATCGAGAGACCGACATGCGCCTGATTGAGCGCCGGCGCATCGTTTGTCCCGTCGCCCGTAACCGCCACGACCTGACCGCACTGCTGCAGCAGCGATACAAAACGCCGTTTATCGGCAGGGCGCGCGCGGGAGATTATCTTTAAATCCAAAACCTGTTTCAGCAAATCCACGTCGGTCATTGCCGCAAATTCCGTTCCGGTGATATGATGGCTCTCAGGCTCGCCGTCTTTCCACAGACCGGTCTGGCGACCGATTTCTTTTGCTGTCGCAGGCGTGTCGCCGGTAATTATTTTAACGTCAATTCCGGCCGCGATACATGATTTCACAGCGTCCGGCACCTCGTCGCGTATCGGATCCGAAATAGCGGCAATTCCCAGAAATGTGATGCACATGCAGTTACTGTGATTGAAGGCTTCGATATTGATTTTCCCGTCTTTGAAACATTCAACGCCTTCCTCTATCACCGCGCAGGCGAAACCGAGAGTCCTCATCGCTTTATTTTGATACGAAAGCAGCTGCCGCTCGACTGATTCTTTCCAGTCCGCGGTCGTTTCTCCACTTCCCCCCGACGGTTGCAGACGGTTGCACAAACCCATAACAATTTCCGGCGCTCCTTTTATATACAGCGCTCTCTTTCCCAAAACCGGCGACTCGACAACAGTCGCCATATACTTTCGTTCGGTAGAAAAAGTGAGTTGTTCGATAATTTTGGCATTTTCGCGCAGTTCAAGATAATTTATGCCGTTCTCGTGCAGCCACAGCAGCAGAGCTCCTTCCGTCGGATTGCCCAGCGCTTTGACTTTTTCCGGATCGGAAAAGTCGAGGAAGGCGGTAGAATTTACCGCGATAAGTTCTGTAACGGCAATTCTGTTAAAAACTTCGGGATTCTCCATATTATTATCTCCCGAAACACTGTCAATACCGTTAATCCTGTAAACATTATTAAAATCGCAGTTCAGGCGAATCTCGTGCACCTTCATCTGATTCTTAGTCAGCGTCCCTGTTTTGTCGGTGCAAATCACAGTTGCGGCTCCCATAGTTTCGCTGGCGTGCATTTTGCGGACAAGATTGTTTGTCTCCAACATTCGCTTCATAGAAAGAGCGAGCGCGAGAGTAACCGCCATCGGCAACCCTTCGGGAACAGCGACCACAATGACCGTTACGGCAATCATCGCCGTTTTCAGGACAAATCCGCCCAGTTCAATAAAATCAATGCTGTCGGCTTTACCTGCAAAAAACCAAATCATCCTTCCCGCCACAATCAGCGCCGCGATAGCATAGCTTGCTTTGGTAATAAACTTTGCAAGACCGTTCAGTTGTTTGTTCAGCGGCGTTTCCACCGAGTTGTCGATCTGTGCGCCTTCATAGACTTTGCCATATTCCGACTCGTCGCCCACTTTCAGGACGCGCATCATACCGTGTCCATCTATAACAGTCGTGTCGCGCATCACGTGATTGGAAGGAAACGTGGCGTCTTTATCAAAATCGGACGGATTAACGGTTTTTTTGCAGACCTGTTCCCCAGTCAGCGTCGATTCGTTGATTTGGAGCGACACGGCATTGAGAAGTTCTCCGTCTGCAGGAACTTCTTCTCCCGTTTCGAGGATTACGATATCGCCCACCACCACCTCGTGTCTAGTTATCTGGCATACATTTCCGTTTCGGATAACCTTAACCAGAGAGTCGTCGTTGACTTTGTTCAGTACTTCGAATTTTTTGTTGGCGCTTTGTTCAAAAAGAAAGCCTGCGACGGTCGCCAGCAGAATGGCGATTAATATTCCGAGCGGCTCGAAGAATACGCTGAATCCCGCGAGTCCGTTGAAATATTCGTAGAATGAAATACCGGTTGACAGCGCCAGAGCTACCAGGAGTATAATGATTATCGGATCGGTTAATTTCTCAAGAAATTCTTTCCACCAGGGATTTTTTTCAGGAGGAGTTAAAATATTTTCGCCGTACAGACGCCGGCTCTCAATGACTTGATCTTCGGTTAATCCCGAATTATTGAAAGAAATCATAAAAATCGTCGGTAGTAAGCATTTTTTGTTCACCGCTTCTCATATTCTTTACGGTGATCTTTTTCTCTGCCATTTCGTTTTCGCCGACGATAGCGACAAAAGGGATCTTATTGTCGTCGGCGTAGGAAAATTGTTTCTTCAGTTTTGCCGTTTCGGGATAAATCTCTGCCGAAACGCCCGATGAGCGCAGTTTAGCCAATACAGGAAGAATGAAATCCTCTTCGTTTTCACCGAAATTGACAAACAAAATCTTCGTTTGTTGCACCAGGTTTTCGGGATAAAGATTAAGCTGGTTCAATACGTCGAAAATTCGGTCAGCCCCGAAAGAAATTCCCACTCCCGACACGCCGGCGAGTCCGAAAACGCCCGTCAGGTTGTCGTATCGCCCTCCGCCTGTGATACTGCCGATTTGCACGTCAAGCGCCTTAACCTCAAAAATCGCCCCTGTATAATAATTGAGTCCGCGAGCAAGATTGAGGTCAAGTTGCAGTTCATTGCGAAGAGGTAGCGTTACTGTTTTTGCTAATACGGTTTCTATTTCTTCAATACCTTGAAGTCCGGTTTCAGAGTCTTTCAGAATCTTTTTAAGCGTTGCAAGTTTTTCTTCATTTGTGCCGGATAATAAAATAATCGACTGCAATTTTGCTATTGCCTCATCGGATATTTCCTTCTGTTTCAGTTCTGCATTAACGCCTTCAAGCCCTGTTTTATCAAGTTTATCTATCGCCACCGTGATGTCGGTAATTTTGTCAGCCTCGCCGATAGTTTCCGATATTCCGCTCAATATTTTTCGGTTGTTGATTTTTATCTGCACCCGTATTTTAAATCTACAGAACACTTCGTCCATTATCTGAAGAAGTTCCAGTTCGTTCAGCAACGAATCAGAACCGACTATGTCGGCGTCGCACTGAAAAAATTCGCGGTAGCGCCCTTTTTGCGGACGGTCTGCTCGCCATACGGGTTGAATCTGAAACCTTCGGAACGGAAAACTTATTTCATTGCGATGTTGCACTACATAGCGAGCGAAAGGCACAGTCAGGTCGTATCGCAACCCTTTCTCGCAAATTTTAGATGCGAATTGCAGTGGTGTTGCGCGCAACGCCTCTACATTAACCTCCGACAGAAAATCGCCGGAATTGAGGATCTTGAACAGCAGTTTGTCGCCCTCTTCGCCGTATTTTCCCATCAGAGTAGAGAGATTTTCCATCGCCGGAGTTTCGATTTGACGAAATCCGTATATGCGAAAAACGTTGCGGACAGTGTCAAAGATATAGTTGCGTTTCGCCATTTCTTCGGGAGAAAAGTCGCGAGTTCCCTTTGGAATAGTTGGAGTTTGCATCTGATTTTTATTTTAAATTACAACATAGGCTTCAATCTTCCTAATGCAAGGTTGTAATTGTCGATCATATCACGGATAATGGTTTCCACAGGCTTAACTTTATCAATCAGCGAGGCAACCTGTCCAATTTCGAGTTCGCCTTCTGTCAGGTTTCCCTCGAAAATTCCGAGTTTTGTACGTCCTTTTCCAATGATTTCCAAAAGTTCTTCTGCATTAGCGCCTCTGTCTTCTGCTTCTTTGATTTTATCGAAAAATGAGTTTTTGATAAGTCGGGTAGGGGACAGCTTTTTTAGAGCGAGCATGGTGTCGCCTTCTTTTACTTCGGTGCAAGCTCGCTTAAATTCAGGTGATGCCGAACTTTCTTCCGACAGAGCGAAACGTGTGCCGACTTGTACGCCGTCGGCTCCGAGACATAATGTGGCAAGTATACCTGCGCCTGTCGCAATACCGCCTGCCGCCACTAATGGCAACGACGTTGCACGTCTGATTTGTGGAATCAGCGCCATTGTAGTAGTTTCTTCGCGTCCATTGTGTCCGCCTGCCTCAAAACCTTCGGCTATAACAGCGTCAACGCCTGCTTCTTCAGCTTTTTGTGCAAATATTGAACTTGACACTACGTGAAGAACGGTGATGCCTTTATCTTTCAATTGTTTCGTCCATGTTTTAGGATTACCTGCCGAACTAACTACCACCGGCACGCGTTCTTCAAGAATGACTTTCATTATGCCTTCAATTTCCTGATAGATAAGCGGAACGTTCACGCCAAAAGGTTGTACCGTTGCGGCGCGACATTTCTTTATATGTTCACGAAGCAGTTCCGGCGTCATTGAGCCTGCTCCAAGCAATCCAAGTCCTCCATTATCACTCACTGCCGAGGCAAGACGCCAACCGCAGCACCAAATCATACCGCCCTGAATAATGGGGTATTTAATATTCAATAATTCTGTCAGTCTGTTATTCATAAGAAATACATATATAAGGCGGCAAATTTACGGTAAATATTTTGAATTGCACACATGCAGATAAAATTTATGCTGTATTACAAGTTTTTTGTACCTTTGCAGTTCATTTCAACAGATCAAAGACAGGTAATTTATATGGACTACAATTTTCGCAAAATCGAACAGCGCTGGCAGCAATACTGGCAGGATAATAAGACATATCAGGTTGATATAAATACTGATAAGCCTAAATTTTATGTACTTGACATGTTTCCTTATCCTTCGGGAGCGGGTTTGCACGTAGGACATCCGCTTGGCTACATTGCATCGGATATTTACGCCCGCTATAAGCGTTTAAAAGGTTTCAACGTTCTGCATCCGATGGGATACGATGCCTATGGACTTCCCGCCGAACAGTATGCCATTCAGACAGGGCAACACCCTGCTGTTACTACTGGACAAAACATCAGCCGCTACCGTGAACAGTTAGATAAAATTGGCTTTTCTTTTGACTGGAATCGTGAAATACGCACCTGCGACCCCGAATTTTATAAATGGACGCAATGGGCTTTTATTTTGATGTTTAATTCATATTATAAAATAAACGATAAGTCGGGAGCGGCGAAACCAATTTCGGAATTGATTGAACATTTTGAGAAACAGGGGAGTGTAAATTTGAATGTGGCGCAATCGGAAGAGCTGCATTTCACAGCAAAAAAATGGAAATCTTTTGATGAAAGACACCAACAGGAAATTTTAATGAATTACCGCATTGCATATTTAGCAGAAACAAATGTGAATTGGTGTCCACAACTTGGTACTGTGCTTGCTAATGATGAAGTTGCCGAAGGCGTTTCGGTGCGTGGCGGTTATCCCGTCGAACAACGCAAAATGAAACAGTGGTCATTGCGCGTATCTGCTTATGCACAACGTCTTTTAGACGGACTTGAAACAGTAGAATGGACTGAATCGCTCAAAGAAACGCAGCGAAATTGGATAGGAAGAAGCGAAGGCGCGGAAATGGAGTTTTGCCTCTCACCCATCTCTTGTGGGGAGAGGTCGATACGCATTTTCACTACTCGTGCGGATACGATTTACGGCGTAACTTTTATGGTTTTAGCGCCAGAAAGCGAATATGTTGCACAGTTGGTAACGTCCGAACAAAAAGCGGAGGTTGATGCCTATCTTGATGCCACCAAGAAACGCACCGAGCGAGAGCGAATCGCCGACCGCAAGGTAACAGGTGTGTTTACAGGTTCTTATGCTATCAATCCGATTTCAAAGGCAACAATACCTGTTTGGATAAGCGACTATGTGTTGGCCGGTTACGGCACAGGCGCAATTATGGCAGTCCCGGCTCACGACAGCCGCGACTATGCTTTTGCCAAACATTTCAACCTGCCGATTATTCCGCTTATTGAAGGCGCCGACGTGAGCGAAGAAAGTTTTGATGCGAAAGAGGGTATTATGACAAATTCGCCATTCCTTTCTCTTTCTTGTAGAGAGGAAGTAGAGGGAGAAGTTTTAATTCTCAACGGTTTAACTGTCAAAGAAGCGATTGCAAAAACAAAAAAATACATCAGGGAAAACAGTTTAGGCAAAATAAAAGTAAACTATCGTCTGCGCGATGCAATTTTCAGCCGTCAGCGTTATTGGGGCGAGCCTTTTCCGATTTATTACAAAGACGGAATGCCTTACTCAGTCGCTTTCGAAGATTTGCCGATAGAACTGCCCGAAGTGGATAAGTTTTTGCCTACCGAAACGGGTGAACCGCCGTTAGGACGAGCTAAGAATTGGGAGTACGAGGCAGAACCATAGATCAGAAACGAACTATAAATAAGTTAGAAAGAAAAAAATATGAAAAACAATAAAAAATATCCTCTTGAACTATGCACTATGCCCGGCTTTGCCGGCTCTTCGGCATACTATCTGCGCTACGAAGACCCGCACAACGACAAAACTTTGGTGTCACGCGAGGCAAACGAATACTGGGGTAACGTCGATTTATACGTCGGCGGTACCGAACACGCCACCGGACACCTGATATACAGCCGGTTTTGGAACAAATTTTTGCACGACTGCGGTTTTGTAAAAAACGAAGAACCGTTCCAAAAACTCATAAATCAGGGAATGATTCAGGGCAGAAGTAATTTTGTATATCGCATAAAAGGCACAAACAAGTTTGTATCTCTTGGGTTGAAAGACAAATATGATACTACTCCGATTCATGTAAACGTTAATTTTGTATCGAACGACATCCTTGATTTGGAGGCTTTCCGTAACTGGAATCCTGAATACAAAAACGCCGAATTTGTCCTCGAAGACGGCAAATATGTCTGTGGATGGGCGGTCGAGAAGATGTCGAAGTCAATGTTCAATGTTGTGAACCCTGACGATGTTGTAGAAAAGTTCGGCGCCGACACGTTGCGGCTCTACGAGATGTTTCTCGGTCCTATTGAGCAGTCCAAACCTTGGGATACCAATGGCATAGACGGTGTTTCGAGGTTTTTGCGCAAATTTTGGAATCTGTTTTTCGACGGCGATAATTTTTGGGTTTCCAACGAACAGCCGACCGCTGACGAACTGAAATCTATTCACAAACTCATAAAAAAAGTAGGGCAGGACATTGAGAATTTCTCGTTCAACACTTCGGTTGCTGCTTTCATGATTTGTGCCAACGAACTGGCTGCGATGAAATGCTCAAAGCGTGCTGTATTGCAGGATTTTGTAGTTGTACTGTCGCCTTTTGCTCCGCACATCGCTGAAGATCTTTGGCATCGACTTGGCAATGAAGGTACTGTTTGCGATGCTTGTTTTCCCGATTTCAACGAAGATTATATCAAAGAAGACTCGGTTACATACGCTATTTCTTTCAACGGCAAAACACGTTTCAGCCTTGCTTTGCCGGTAGAAATGTTGCCCGAAGAAGTTGAAAAAGCTGCACTCTTGCACGATAGTTCAGCAAAATGGCTCGAAGGCAGAACGCCTAAGAGAGTGATTGTTGTGCCGAAAAAAATTGTGAATGTTGTGGTGTAATAAAACCTGTTTTAAAACGTGTCATTGCCATTATTCATAGCGCGAAAGATATACCGTAACAGCGATGAGGCAAAAAATATCTCACCGCCTGTTGTTCGTGTCGCTACGGCGAGTATGGCGCTGGGACTTGCAGTGATGATTCTGTCTGTGGCGATTGTTGTCGGTTTCAAAAAAGAAGTGCGCAACAAAGTTATCGGTTTCGGCTCTCACATTCAGATAAGCAATTTTGATAACAATAATTCTTATGAAACACATCCGATAGCAATCAGCGTTCCGTTGCGTGATTATATACAATCATTTCCTAATATAGTGCAGACAGAGCAGTTTGCAACTAAACCCGGAATGTTAAAAACTGAACACGAGTCGCAGGCAATGATTTTCAAAGGTGCAGACGAAAACTATAATTGGGATTTTTTCAAACAAAATATGACGGAAGGCGAAATTCCAAATATAAATTCTGATTCTGCTAGTACAGAAGTCCTTATTTCCAAACTTATTTCCAATAAAATGAATTTGAAACTACATGATTCATTTATAGCATATTTTATAAATGGTGATGATGTAAGACTTCGCAAATTCAAGATTTCAGGCATCTACAGCACAGGATTTTCGGATTACGACAAGTTTTATATTCTGCTCGACATTAAGCAGATTCGCAGACTGAATATGTGGGATGCCGATATGGTAAGCGGTTTGGAACTGCGAGTAAAAAATTACGACCGTCTTGACGAAACTGCCGACTTGCTGCTTTCCGAACTGCAATTATGGCGCGACAGAAATGATAGTTCATTTTATGTACGTTCTATCAAACATTTAAATCCATCGCTTTTTGCGTGGCTTGATGTGCTGGATATGAATATCTGGGTGATTCTTGCATTGATGATGCTTGTTGCAGGATTTTCGATGATTTCGGGGCTACTCATTATAATTCTTGAGCGCGCAAATATGATTGGTATTCTCAAAACGCTTGGACATAGTAATATAGGTATTCAAAAAATTTTTCTTTATCTTGCTGCACGTCTGATTGGCAAAGGCTTATTGTTTGGTAATATCATTGCGCTTGCAATCTGTTTCATTCAGAAATACACAGGCATACTGAAACTTAATCCAGACGTATATTATCTTACCGAAGTGCCTGTCGAAATTAATATTATGTCTATTCTGCTTATAAATATTGGAGCATTTGTTGTTACTTTGCTCGCCCTCATTCTTCCTTCGATGCTCGTTGCAAACATTTCGCCTGCAAAAACTGTAAGGTTTGAATGAAAATTTTAAAAGATACTTTATGTCTATTTTTGTTGTCTGAAAAATATTGAGTATCTTTGCAGTTCTAAAATAGTTTTATCGAAAACAGAATTAACAACACAAATTTATACTAAAATGGTAAGTTACAAAGAATTAGGTTTGGTAAATAGCCGCGAACTTTTCAAAAAAGCCATTACAGGCAAGTATGCAATTCCCGCGTTCAACTTCAACAATATGGAGCAGATGCAGGCAATTGTTCAGGCGTGCGTAGAGGAAAACTCGCCCGTCATCCTGCAAGTTTCAAGCGGTGCCCGCAAATACGCCAATCAAACGATTTTACGCTATATGGCGCAAGGCGCAGTAGAATACGCTAAAGAACTCGGACGAAATATTCCTATTGTTCTTCATCTCGACCACGGAGATACCTTTGAACTCTGCAAATCGTGCATTGAGTTCGGTTTTTCATCAGTGATGATTGACGGCTCGCATCACTCCTATAACGAAAACATCGAACTGACGGCAAAAGTTGTCGAATACGCTCACAAATACGACGTTACGGTTGAAGGCGAACTCGGCGTTTTGGCAGGTATAGAAGACGATGTGAAAGCAGAACACCACACTTATACTCAACCTGAAGAAGTTGAAGATTTCGTGAAGAAAACAGGCGTTGATTCGCTTGCTATCTCAATCGGCACTTCACACGGCGCAAACAAGTTCAAACCCGAACAATGCACTCGCAACGCCGACGGAATCCTTGTTCCTCCCCCTTTGCGCTTCGATATTCTGAAAGAAGTTGAAAAACGTATCTCCGGTTTCCCGATAGTACTTCACGGCTCATCGTCGGTTCCGCAGGATTTGGTAAAAATTATCAATGTTAACGGCGGCAAACTTAAAGACGCTATCGGCATTCCAGAAGAACAACTGCGCGAAGCAGCAAAATCGGCTGTCTGCAAAATTAATATCGACTCGGACGGACGCCTTGCAATGACAGCCGCTATTCGCGAAACATTCAATCTCCATCCCGAATGGTTCGATCCCCGCCAATATCTTGGCCCGGCTCGCGAAGGACTGAAAACCCTTTATCGACACAAACTTGTAAATGTATTGGGTTCGGCAGGAAAAGCATAAAAATGCAATACTGGCAACAAGAAATTGAGACTATGCCGCGGCGAAAGTTAGAATCACTCCAGCTTTCGCGGCTTAAACAAACGCTCACTTTGGTGGCAAACGTTCCGTTATATGCAAAGCAATTTGCAGAACGAGGGATTAAAGCCGATGTTATTCGCTCGCTCAATGACTTGCAACGTTTTCCGTTTACCACCAAAGATGACTTGCGTGCCAACTATCCTTTCGGACTTGCAGCAATACCAATTCAAAAATGCGTTCGCCTTCATTCTTCGAGTGGCACAACAGGTAATCCTACTGTTGTACTACATTCGCAGAAAGATTTAGACGAATGGGCGAATCAGGTAGCACGATGTATGTATATGGTTGGAATCCGCGATACAGATGTATTTCAAAATACTTCGGGTTACGGTATGTTCACTGGCGGACTTGGTTTTCAGTATGGTGCCGAACGTCTTGGTTGCCTGACAGTTCCCGCTGCCGCAGGCAATTCCAAACGGCAAATAAAATTCATTACCGATTTCGGAACAACTTGTCTGCACATTATTCCAAGTTATGCAACTCGCCTCGCAGAAGTGATGTACGCCGAAGGCATTGACCCGCGTAGTAATACAAGACTTCAACGCATCTGCATAGGTGCCGAGCCGCATAGCGAAGAACAGCGTCGCCGCATAGAACAACTCCTTGGTGTGAAAGCGTATAACTGCTTCGGTATGTCGGAAATGAACGGGCCAGGCGTAGCGTTTGAATGTTCTGAACAAAACGGGTTGCATATTTGGGAAGACTATACGATTGTGGAAATCATCGACCCTGACACGCTTCAACCTGTTCCTGACGGTGAAGTTGGCGAATTAGTGCTGACTACTATAAACCGTGAAGCAATGCCACTTATCCGTTTTCGAACACACGATTTGACGTCGATTATTCCGGGTAATTGTCCCTGTGGACGCACGCATAAACGTCTTACACGTTTCAAAGGACGTTCTGACGATATGCTTATTCTAAAAGGCGTAAATATTTTTCCGATTCAGATTGAGAAAATTCTGATGCAGTTCGGCGAACTCGGCAACAATTACCTGATAACTGTTGAAACTATCGAAAACAACGACGAAATGCTGATTGAAGTTGAGTTGAGAGATTTATTTACAGACGATTATGCAGTTCTTCAAAATCTGACGCGAGCCATCGTCCGTCAGTTGAAAGATGAACTTCTGATTACGCCTCGCTTGAAACTTGTCAGTAAAGGCTCGCTACCTGTTCAGGAAGGCAAGGCTGTGAGAGTTAAAGATTTAAGAAAATTTTGACAAATGACAAAGAAGATTTTTAATCTGTTGATTATTGCGTTGTTGCTTGTTCCTGCAATAACGCTTAACGCAAAGAAACCCGCCGAAACAAAGATTCGCGTATCCTTGCAGCAACGTCCTGATTCTCCTTACGAAGGCGATGAAGGATTGAAAGTTATCACAAGTAACATTCAACTCTGGCGTCCATCTGAAACGGCGATTATCATCTGCGATATGTGGGACAGACACTGGTGCGACGACGCTACCGCTCGCGTTGCCGAAATGGCTCCTTATCTAAATGATGTATTGAATATTGCTCGAACTCAAGGCGTTAAAATCGTTCACGCACCTAGCGACTGTATTGACTATTACAAAAACTATCCGGGTAGAAAAGAGGCTCAAAAATATAACAACAATAAACTTGCCGAAATCGCAAAAGCATATAATTTCCGAGGCAAACTGCCTTCGGAAGAAGGTGCAGTCTGGCCTGTCGACCAGTCTGACGAAGGTTGTGAGAATATTGGGCTTAAGTCCGGACACGTTTGGTTGAAACAAATTGATGCACTGACTGTTAAAGATGAAGATTTAATCAGCGACAGTGGCGCTGAAATCGGCTCGTATTTTAAGAAAAAAGGTATCAAAAACGTGATTCTGACGGGCGTTCATACAAATATGTGCATTATCGGGCGCTCGTTTGGTTTGCGTGCAATGAAGCAGATGGGTATGAACGTTGTGTTGATGCGCGATATGACAGATTTAATGTACAACAGCGCAATGCCGCCATACGTCAATCATTTCACAGGACTTGACTTGATGATTGAATATATCGAAAAATATGTCTGTCCGACAATGGTTTCGACAGATTTTACAGGAAAAAAACAGTTCGTTTTTCAGGGCGATACACGCTCGCGAGTTGCATTTCTGACAGCAGAAAGCGAATACCGCGCCAATCAGCGTCTGCCGCAGTTTGCCCACGATTTGACGATGAAAAACATACATTGCGATTTTGCTCTCGGCTTGCCAATTATGGACGAAGCAAAACCTGATGCAGACGCAAAAGTTAAAGCCGAATATGCCGCTTATGGAATGTCAATCGACACAAAGAAAAGCAATACTGAAGCGCCTACCCGTCATAATCTCGAAAATCTGCAAATACTTGATGATGCCGATCTTGCAATATTTTTTATCCGCCGTCGTGCGCTTCCTGCCGAACAGATGCAGGTAATAAAAGATTATGTTGCATCGGGACGAGCTGTCATTGGTATTCGAACTGCATCTCACGCTTTCGACGCCAAGGGTAACGTGCCGCGTTCAGGCGGAGGTATTGTCGCTGCAACCGAGATGGATAACGATATGTTAGAGCAATGGACTGACTTCGATAAAGATGTTTTGGGTGGAAATTATCAGGGACATTATGGACTACTCGAAACAGGAGCCTGTATTACTATCATTCCCGGTATGGAAAATCACCCTCTCTTAAAAGAAGTAACTCCGTTCAACAGTCTGAACTGGCTGTATAAAAATCGTCCATTACGAACTGAATATGCACAAGTGCTGCTGCTCGGCTCGAATCCCGATACGCCGCAGGAACCTGTCGCGTGGCTAAACGGCGACAAAATATTTTATACTTCGCTCGGACATTGGGAAGACTGGAAAATAGAGAGTTTCCGCACCTTGATGTTTAATGCAGTGGATTATCTTTTGTTAAACATTGTTAATTATCGTACAAAACAAGAATAATTTATAATTGTATTAAAAAATAATTTGTATATTTGCACTCTATTTGGTTAATATTTTTTTACTAATAAAACATTTTAAAGAATGAAGAACATTATTTACTTATTATTATTGTTGTTGCCGTTACCGGCATCTTCGCAGACAGACCTTGTGATAAACGAGATTTTGGTGCGAAATGCATCGGCTGGCGCTCTTGATGCGGAAAACGGCTATAACTTCAACAGTTGGGTTGAAGTTTATAACCCGACCTCCAATGTTATCGAACTGAATCAATATACATTCAGCAAGACTACTAAGTCGGGTGAGAGGTTTTGGACGCCGGGTGCAGTCAAAGTACCCGCAGGCGGTTATGCAGTGTTGAATTTTGAACGTCAAGATTCTGTGTATTACAGAGGTGATGTTAAATATGCCATTGCAAATAAAGCTGACTTAGTAGGTAGAACCTCATCTTTCAAACTTGATAGTGAAGGCGGCAATCTAAAACTGTCGAAAGGCGGTGCAGTGATAGATGTCATTGCTTATCCGGAACAGTATCGCAACGCATCTTACGGGCGTACAGGTACATTTGACGACGGCGAAGAAATATGGGGTTTCTTTGCTACTCCTACCAAAAGTGCGGCAAATGGTAGCAATTATGTTATTATAGCCGGATTTGTACAAACATCTGCTCCAACTTTCAGTATCCCTGCCGGATTTTATTCTGGAACGCAGTCTGTAACCTTGACAGCGGAAGCTGGCTCTACTATTTATTACACAATCACCGATGCTCGCACTGACAAAAAAATTACGGTTGTTGGTGGCGGTACAGAACCTACTACTACATCTACCGTTTATTCTGCTCCGATTTCAGTAAGCGGACAGTCTGTTATTCGTGCGATAGCGGTTGCACCTGGTAAATTGCCGAGTGTAATAGCAACATCAACGTATCTTGTTGGGGTAACTAAACCGAGTCTTCCTGTTATTGCTCTTACCGTCGAAGACAGGTTTATGTATGACGCGGAAGTCGGTATGTATGATGTAGATGCTAACGGAGATGGCAACGCGGATTCACCTGCGGGAAATCATCCTATAATACGCGCTCACGATGGCGCTCTTAATGCAAATGGAGCTTGGATAACTCAAGGTTGCAACAGGATAGGCAATTATAATCAGCCGTGGGACCGTCCAGCCAACTTTGAGGTTTGGGATAAAGACGGCAATTTGAAGATTTCGCAGGAGGTAGATATTGCTGTTGCAGGGCAGTGTACTCGTCAGAATACTTTCATGAAATCTTTCAAAGTTAAGGCGAAAGATAAACTTGGTAACGACAAACTCGACTACGATTTCTTTGCATCCAAACCCAATCATAAATACGAAAGCGTAATGCTTCGTTTTGCGGGAACGGAAGGTGCAGGAAGTATGAATGGGGTATCATATTTTCGTGATGCTTTGATGTCAACGCTGGCTATCGGTTATATGGAAGTAGATGTTCAAGCATATCAGCCGGCAGTTATTTTTCTTAATGGCGAATATTGGGGAATAGTGAATATCCGTGAACGTTCTAACGATTCAAATATCTATTCGAGTTATGGAATTGGCGGGGATGACGTTTATGTAGTGGAAAACAGTGAAATGTTTTATCCTGCACCCAAAACATCCCCAGAATTAAACACAAGCATTCCTTTCATACCTTACGAAAAGAAGAAAGCATTTGACGAAATGTTCAATCAAATTGCGGATCAAGATATGAGCGACCCTGTTGAATATGCGAAGGCATGCGAACTGCTTGATATAGACAATTATATTGACTTGTTGTTGCTTAGCGTTTACGGCAAGAACTGGGATTGGCCACAAAACAATCAAAAACTTTGGCGTCCTGTTGCTGAAGGTGGAAAATGGCGTTACTTTGCTTATGATAATGACTTTGCACTTGATAACGGTGCTATTTGCGGCTCTGGTTGGAATGATATATTAAATCCGGGTTGCGATGATAAAGGCTTAGGTGGCAAATTTAAAGGTCTCCTTCAATCATTTATGAAAAGTTCTGAATTTAAGGCTCGTTTGTTGGCTCGTGCAGAAGTCCATGCACAAACAACGTTCAAACCTGAAAGACTTACTGCAATGGTTGACAGTTTCAAAAATCAGTTGAATGCCGATATTCCTGCTTTTGTTGCATATCGCAGTAGATCGGATTTTAACTGGGCCGGCGCAGTTACGGCAGTAAGAAACTACGTTAACGGTAGAACATCATCGTGGTTAACTGAAACCAAAAACTTCTTTAGTAGCTCAACAGTCCCTGTAAAAATTTCAGCAAGTATACCTCAGGCAACCGTTAAATTGAACGGACAGACATTGCCGAAAGGAGTTTTGACAACTGTAAACTATGCTTCGGATTGTGCGGCAGAATTTGCAGCAGCCGAAGTTTCGGGCTATAAGTTCAAACATTGGCAACACACTCCGACAGGCGATGCCGAAGTGTTTATAAGCAAAGGCGATACGTGGAGCTGGTATGGTTTCAATAAAGACAGAATTGGCGGCGCTACAGCAACTGCGTGGAGAACAGACACTTCTGCTTTTACAGGTATAGGCAGTGGAAAAGACAAACCCGCGCCTCTTGGATTCGGATCTTCAGGAGTAAACGACTTGGTGCAGGGAAAAGGTACGGTTGCTACACGAATCGCTCCAAAACCTTTTGGCTTTTCGTGCCCGATTAACGGCGCTTATTTTGTAAAACCAATAGAAATATCTGATTTGAGCGATTTGGGTTATTTCCAGATTTGGGCAAATGTAGATGACGTTGCAGCATTTTATGTCAATGGTGAAGAAGTTTACCGTGCAGGTTTCGGAACAGATCCGAATTATCCTATCACAACAAGAACGCTGGCTAATACTACGCTTGCAGCGCCTTTCTCTTTTATGGTTGACAAAAGCAAGTTTGTTCAAGGTACAAACTGGATTGCAGTTGAAGTGCATCAGGCTGCAAATGAAAACGGCAACGGAACTCCGACAGAGGCAGACTGCAACACCAATGTTGACCTCTATTTCGATATGCAACTTACAGCATTGAAACTTTCTACAGCATATGATAAAACAGAATCGCTGGCATATTCAAGAGAAATTTCTTCCGAATATGAAACACAGGCTGTTTATGAGGTATGTAGCGACTGTAATCCGAAAGCAGTCAGAATCAACGAAGTTTACGCTGCAAGTCCAAGTGATGAAACAGGCGACTGGATTGACATCTACAATGGCGAAAACACTTCTGTTGATGTAGGCGGTTATTACATCATTCGCTACAACGATGGAAATCTTGCTTCTTCTCCATACTATATTCCTGACGGAACAAGAATCAGTTCAAGCAAAGAACTTAATCTGACTCAGGATGATTTTGGATTCGGAATCTCCTATGATCATAATTATTATATCGTTCTTTTCGATAAATATAATGCGCCGATAGATACTTTCAAAGTTGATGACAAATCACTATATACAGTTACAGGACAGTCGGTTGTACACGCAAACAATGACGGAACAGGTCCTTTGGAAATATCCAATACTCCTGATCCGGGTCCGGGACTCTCTATTCCTGAAGTTGAAGTTGCCCGCGAACTGATAGTAACAGTATATCCCAATCCCGTAGAAGATGAACTTAACATTGCTACTACTGCCAAAATCAACAGCGTTACTGTTAGCAGTATCAGCGGCAATGTTCTTATCCGTCGTACAGACGCGGCATACCACGTCTCTACACAGGGTCTTCCCAAAGGCGTTTACATTGTTGCCGTAGATACGGAAGCGGGACGCGCAGTGAAGAAAATTATCAAAAAATAATTTTAACAAAAAATTCCATATTATTTATTAACAATAAAATTTTTAAAAAATGAAAAAGATTTTTACAAATGCAATCGTAAGTGCTGTTTTGTTTATCGCTGCAGCATTTGCAAGTCCCGTTATCGCGGAAACAGTAACAGTAACTCTCAATGAGGATGATCCTCCTACTGATGCTATCACAGGCGACGGTTATGAAGCGGATTGGGACGATGGTGGTACTGCTTTTACCTACACTATTGAAGATGATGCTGAAGTTACTTTTAATGGAAAAGGACTCTTTGAATCAATTTTAATTGATGGAGTTGAGGCTACTGTTAATCTTGACGAAGCTGACATTCGCCATGAATTTGTTTCACCCATTAGAGTCGTTAACGGAGGTACTCTTCATCTTAACTTCAAAGGAGACTGTAATGTAATCGTTAACCAACTTAGGACTGCAATTGCAGCTATCTTGGTAGAGGAAGGTTCGAAAATCATCATCAATGGCGATGGTCAGTTGAAGGCTTTCGGCTCAGGATCCAATTTTGATACAGAAGGTGATTACGGAGGCGGTGCCGGTATTGGTAACGCTGGTTTTAAAGGCAGTACACCGTACACTTTTACCGGCGAAATCATCATTGAAAGCGGAACTATTATTGCACAAGGCGGTTACAACGCCGCTTCTATTGGTGGTGGATACATGCAAAATGCAGGAAAAATCACGATCAGTGGTGGTGTAGTAGTTGCTTTTACTATCGGTGGTGGTAGCCATGGACGCGGAACCGAAACTATCATTAAAGGTGATGCTACGGTTTATGTCCAATGGGCTCTTGGTAATGCGACTAATGTTTGTGACGAGATAAACAGACCTGAAGGACAAGTTTTTGGTGATATAAGAATAGAAGAAGACGCTCTTGTTATTCTTAATTTATCGATTGACGGCCAAACATTCTTAGACTACTTTTATCCTACAGCAGGAGAAAATGCTGTACTTTTGCTTCAGGCAGATGACAATTCAAATCCTGACGAAATATTAAAATATGGACCATCTATTGATGCAACATTCTTTGATGTAAGAGATAAAGAACGCAATACAAATGACATTTCATTTTCAGGGACTGTTACTTTTAGTAAGCCGTCGGCTGTAGAAGGTGATGATGTTTACAACCTTGGTAGCGTAAATTTTACAGTTCCGAAAGTATTAACAGTAGATGCTGGTGGTTATACTATTGAAACAACAGGTACTATTTATGCAAACGCAGGCGAAAATGTCACAGGTACAGTTGTAGGAGGTCCAAATTATGGTGTAATCAACAATGCAATAACGACAGATATTCCTGCTTTCGACGTTCCTGCTGAAAAAGCGTACATTGCTGACGGACGCATCTATGTTCCCGCAGGCACGAAAACTGTTACAGTTTATAGCATCAGCGGACAGATTGCGGGTAGCGCTATTGGCGATGCAGGCATTGCTGCTCCTGAAGTAAAGGGCATTTATGTAGTTGTGGCTGATGGCGTTGCAACCAAACTCGTTGTTAAATAAAATTATCACTGAAAAGTGAAAAAAAACTTATTTCCTATCGCTAATAGCAGTGGCAACACTGCTATTAGTTTCATTAACGGTAGCTGTTGCACGATAGAAATACATCGTGCAACAGGTTTACCGTTTTAATATCCTTAAACCTTGATATCATAAATCACACGAACACACAAAACCGCAAATTTGGAAGTAACGTAAGGCAAAAGATGCCTGATAAACTATAAATCTCACATATTAGAAAAATGACAAAGAAAATCTTGTTTATCCTCGGGCTGTTGGCTATATTTTAAACGTTTCGACCGCATTAACAGTCAAAGATATACCGTTAACAGCATCAACGGAACAGCGCTGTTCCGTATAGACGGTGCAAACGCCGTCTATACAAAAGGTCTATTGAAAGGTGTTTATTTGCTGACAGTTGAAACGGACAAGGGAAAAAAACAAAATTGTTTGTAAAAAACTAAAATATAAAAATTAAAAGTAAAAAAAAATTATGAAAAATTTAAGCAAAATGAAATCACGTTTTGGTTATCTTTTTGCGATGCTCGTAACAGCGTCGCTAACATTCGTGTCGTGTAACGAAGATGAAGGTTTTGGCGGAAAGGCTTCTATCGAAGGCTACGTGTATGAAGTGGTGCATTTCGATGATAATTATTCGTTTCGCACAGATACTCTGAAAGACGGTAAATATGGAACGAAAGTTTACATTACTGCAAAGGATGACAATCAGGTGCTTGACGACGTCGACACAGGTCCTGACGGTTACTACCGTTTTGATTATCTTCGCAAGGGCGATTATCGCGTTTATTGTGTTTCGGAAGACAAATTCAGAAATCAAACACCCGAAATGGTAAATGTGAAAGCAGGTTCTTCCGGCACTGTCAAAGCTGAGCCTATTTATTATCACAAAGGCGATATTTACAATACCGCAATGATTAAAGGAAAAGTGTGGATCAGATATTGCAACAATATAGGCACAAATATACAGGTAAGAATTGCAGGAAAATATTATGATTCAATCCCTGCTGTAGCAGCGCGTGTTTACATTGCCAATCCTTCCGACAGCGTGTCTTTTGCCGATACCAGAGGCGACGGAGTATTTATGTTCAAAGAACTGCGTCCCAATCAAGAGTATCAGGTTTATGCAATTACGGAAGTTAAATCATCAGTATATTTCGACGCCAGAAATGTTGAAACTAAAACCGATGCACAGACTGTTGTTGTCGGCGAGCCGTACAAATATTATCCTCCTCTTAAGGATGACGGTACAGATTCATTAAGTATTACGATTTGGAAAAATCTAAAACGTTAAATATGAATAATATTTCAAGAAAAGAATTTTTACAGAAATCTTTTGCAGGAGTTGTTGCATCTTTCGTAGGGATAGGAGCGGCACATTCTCAAAATCCTCAATCGACTGATACGGTACAACAAGCCGTTGCTCAACAGCGTGCTAATGCCTTTATAATGACGCCCGAAGAACGCAAGGCAGCAAAAGGCAATTTGGCGGTAACAGAAAACAACAGGCTTGCAAATGGTGGAAAACCTTGGATTGACCACTATTCTGTCTGGGATGAGGACGGCTACAAAGTAGAAGAAAAAGAATACAATGCCTGGGGTATAGTTACAGAAAGAATAACTTATCAATACGACAAGGCAACAGGAAAAATCACCGAAGAAAGAGTTTATGACGACAAAAACAAACTTATCAGAGTTCGTAAGTACGAATACTATAATTTGAAAGACGTCCTTAGAAAGAAAAAGCAATTCAACTATAATCCTGACGGTAAACTGTATTCAGTAAAAGATTATGAGTACGCCTTCAAGTCTAAATGATATGGCTGTTATCACATTGGACGAGATGTCGCACATTCGTCTGATGGACCGTATTGATACGAAATATGTAGCTAATGTTGCTCTTTTGCCCAAAATTTTGTCGCTGATGCAAGCAAAGTTTAAGGTGCAAATAATTGGCGACAAGCGGATTGCAAACTACGCTACGCAATATTTCGACACAAAGGCTCTTGATTTTTTGAAAATGCACCAAAACGGTAAATTGAATCGTCAAAAGATAAGGATTCGTTCATACATTGATTCAAGGCTTGCATTTCTCGAAATCAAGAATAAGAATAACAAAGGCAGAACAAGTAAAAAGCGCATACCTTCGCCCGTTTCGCACGTAGAAACAATAGACGGACTTGCCGATGGACTGAAATTTCTCGATGACAACTCTCTTTTTCCGACAACTATGCTTGAGCCTGTTTTGGAAAACAATTTTCAAAGGATGACTTTTGTTAACAGAAAGGCTACAGAAAGAATCACTATCGACACCGGACTTTCTTTCTTCAACTGTGTAACGCAGGAAAAAACTACGCTCAACGATGCAATGATTCTCGAACTCAAACAAGATGGATGGCAACGTTCAGACTTTGCCGAAATCTTGCGGGAACTGCGAATCAAACGGAGTTCTTTCAGTAAGTATTGCATCGGGATGGTACTTACCAATCCCGGCTGCAAGTATAACAGATTTAAACGTAAAATTCAACTAATTAACAAACTATTACAAAAATAATTATGATACAGGGAGATATCATTGATGCGGCGATTGCCGCCGAAAATGTAGCAAGGAATAAGATGACTCCTTTCTACGACAAAACAATTGAACAGATTTGCGGAAGCACAGCAAACGGAGGCTATTTCCCGTTTGAAATTCCGCACTTCGGTATGTTACTCGTTTCGTTCTTCGTCAATATACTGTTTGCATGGATCATCGTTCAATATTTTTATTATAAAAAGAGCCGTAACACAGACTATTATTTTACTTTTATGCTGTTTAGCGTGTCGATTTTCCTGTTGCTCTACGTGTTGCAGGCAATGTCGATGAGTGCAGGTATCGCTCTCGGTCTGTTTGCCGTATTCGGAATGATACGATACAGAACAGAATCGCTGCAAGTACGGGATATGACCTACCTGTTTGTCATCATTGCTCTTTCTGCAGTGAACGGACTTTCGTCTATAATCCCGTTTATTTCAGTAATTGTGGCAAACATACTTTTCCTGCTTTTTGTTATAGTTCTTGAAGGTACAAAATTTCTGCATCAGAATGCCACAAAAATCGTTCTGTATGAGAAAATCAACCTTGTTACTCCGGAAAAATACAACGACTTGCTTGTCGATGTAAAACAGCGCACAGGACTTGACGTCATCAGAATAGAAGTTGGACATATAGACTTTCTTCGAGACGTGGCATTTCTGAAAGTGTATTACAATTCTTCGAGTAAAGAAATCAATACAATAGACCACGTAACAAAGTTTTCGTGATTATGAAAAAAATTATGTTGTACATCGCGCTTATATTCCCTGTCTTGGCTGTGGCGCAGTCGCGGGCAACACAGGGCGGATTGTCGATGTCGTATGAAGGAGAGAAGGATTTGGCGGAATTTACATATCGCCGTCCGATAAGTTTAGGAGTGGAAGAAGAACTGCGATTCCTCGGAAATAACAATCCTGTCGGTTTCGACCGCAGCGTTACTTCCGTCGGACTGAACTATCCGCTAATACCTGGACGACTGAAAGCAGGTCTCTATTATGCTTTCATTTATTTGTGGAACGGTGATTATCACTACGAAGCGCGTAACAGATTTTACTTTAACCTGATATATAAGCAGCCACTTGACCGGCAGTGGGATGTATCGTGGCGCGGGCGAGTGCAATCGACAATTCGCGACGAGAGCAGAGGTATATATCGTATCAATCCGCGTTACGTACTGAAAAACAAGTTTGAAGTATCCTATCACCAGATGGGGGCGCGGTGGGGCGAGTCGCTTTCGTGCGATTTTTCTACAAATCTCAATGATTACGAGACCCACTATGATTTCGTCAGGTTGCGTATTCAGGCATGTACGACATACAAGTTTAATCTGACTAATTCCATCGACTTATTTGTTCGCTGGGACGAGTATCTTAAATACGACGACCCGCGCGTGATTTATCTCGGCGCATCGTATAAAATGAAGTTTTGATTATTAGGTTCAGAAAAAATTTAATAATTCCTTTAACCGACAGCTGCATTTTTAACATGACTGTCGGTTTTTATTGAGATTTTCTATAAAATTCACAATTCTTATGTTAAAAACTCAATAAAAATTTTGTAATAAGGAAAAAACAGTTATATTTGCAGCTATTTTGAACTTAATATCGTGATAAATTTTAAGAATTTTGTAACTTAATTTGTTTTTTATGAGAGTAAAATTAAAAATCTTGATTGGAAAACTGTTGCATTCAGGAGGGATACGAACCTTTATATTCCTGTTGTGTGCTGTTTTTCTACTTGGTTCCACTTCTGTATTCGCACAGGAAGGATCAAATTTAAAAGGACGTGTAGTTGATATGAACGGAGACGGCATTCCGGGCGTTCTTATTAATGTTGTCGGGAGTACGAGAGGTGTTGCTGCCGATGATGACGGTAATTTTGAGATGACTAATGTTGTTAGCGGTACAAAGTTGGTTGCATCTTCGCTTGGTATGGCGAATAAGGAAATTACCTATACAGGACAGTCCAGCCTTATTATTGTGATGGAAGAACAGGTAAATGAACTTGACGAATTTACTGTTGTCGGCTTTGCTAAACAAAAGAAGGAAAGAGTGATTGGTTCTATACAGAGTGTGGATACGAAAGATTTGCGTGTTCCGAGCAGTAATCTTACCACATCATTTGCAGGACGTATCGCAGGTATGATTTCTTATCAGACTTCAGGCGAGCCGGGCGCAGAATCTAATGCAGACTTTTTTATACGAGGCGTTACATCGTTTGGAACAGGAAAAGTTGACCCTCTGATTCTTATCGACAACATTGAAGTGAGCAAAGATGATTTGGCAAAACTTCATCCTGATGATTTGCAGTCGTTTTCGGTGTTAAAAGATGCTACTGCAACCGCAATTTACGGCGCACGAGGCGCTAACGGTGTCATCCTCATCTCTACAAAAGAAGGTAAAGAAGGAAAATCCCGTGTTAATTTCCGTGTAGAAAACGGTTGGTCTTCTCCTACCAGCAAATTAGAGATGGCAGGCGCTGCCGACTATATGAATATGGCTAACGAGGCATATTCAACAAGGGCTATTTCTCAAACAGGAAGCAGAACGCGACGATTGGTTTATCCTAGAGCATATATACAAGAAGTATTAAGAGGTATTGAAGACCCGTCTTCAGTAGATACCTACCTTTATCCCTATACCGACTGGATGGATATGCTAATCAAAGATGTAGCAACCAACCAGCGAGTTAATATGAGCGTTTCCGGTGGCGGCAAAGTTGCACGCTATTATGTTTCGGGTTCGTTTGCCAATGATAACGGTATTCTGAAAAAAGAAACACGCAGTGATTTCGACAACAATGTGAACTACAAGAAATATACACTTCACTCGAATATCAATATCGACATTACCCCGACTACTTCAATGGCAGTTCGTTTGCACGGCGGTTTTGATGACTATCAAGGACCTATGGCTGGCGGTAATGACCTCTATTCAAAAATTTTGCAAGTTTCGCCTGTTCGTTTTCCTGCCTACTATCCGTCGGATTATGGTACAGGAACTTTCATAGGACAAAACGAACTTGGAGAAGAGGAAATAATTCATGTGAAAGGCAGTTATGCTAATGCAAGCCATATCCTGTTTGGAAATGATTTTATGGCTGCAAGTAATCCTTATATGAACCCTTATGCAGAGATGTTGCGTGGTTACAGAACAAGCAGCACTTCTTCGTTGATGGCTCAATTTGAACTGAAACAGGATCTTAGCGGTATTATGAAAGGACTTTCCGGACGCGCTTTGGTTAATGCAACGCGAAATGCACAATATGCGCTGGTGCGTTCCAAAGAGCCATTCTACTATACTGCTTTTTCTTCTATTTATACCAACGATGTTTTTCTGGAAGAAATCAACCCTGATAAAGGACGTGACTATCTTACGTATAAGCCGGAAAGTAAAGGGGTGCAGGGCATAATGTACGGTGAAGCGTCATTGAACTATGCAAATAATTTTGATATCCACAATGTGAGTGGTATGCTTGTTGCAACAGGGCGAAACCGTCAGACAGGCGATGCAGAGGAAGGCAAATTCTTTGAATCCTTGCCGGAACGTAACCTCGGACTTGCCGGACGTTTCACTTATGATTATGACTTGCGTTATATCGTTGAATTAAACTTTGGTTATAACGGTTCCGAAAAATTTGCAGCAAAACATCGCTGGGGCTTCTTCCCTTCTCTTGGTGCAGGCTATCTAATTTCTAATGAAAAATTCTGGACCCCCATTAAAGACAAAATTTCTATGTTGAAATTACGTTACTCATACGGACTTGTAGGTAACGACGCTATTGGTGACCAAAGATTTTTCTATCTCGAAAATGTTTCTCTTAACAGTGATGATGCAAGATTGCCTGAAGGCGATTTTTCGTATGGATATACTTTCAACGGTTGGGGAAAAGACAAGAAAGGCGTTAAAATCAATGCATATAAAAACGAAAGCATTACATGGGAAATTGCTTATAAGCACAACCTCGGTATCGAACTTGGATTTTTTAATAAAGTTAATATCTTGGCTGACATCTATAAAGAACATCGTGTGAATATTCTTCAACCACGTTCAGATATTTCTGTTACAATGGGTTTGTGGTCAGTGCCGTATGTTAATTCAGGAGAGGCTGATACGGAAGGTATTGATATTTCTTTGGACTATAATCAGTCGTTTAGTAAAGATTGGTGGCTAACAGCGCGAGGGAACTTCACTTTTGCTCATTCAACTTTTGCCGTTTATGAAGAAGCAGGATATGCAGAACTTGGCTCGCCGTGGCGCTCGCATGTAGGAATGACAACAAAGCAAAGAATGGGTTATATTGCTGAACGTTTGTTTATTGATAATGCTGAAATAGAATATTATAATGGAATCGATGGCGACCCTTCTTCAGCCTATCAGTCGGGTGCAATGCCGGGTGATATAATGTATAAAGATTTGAATGGAGATGGAACTATTAACGATTTGGACAAAACGGGTATAGGTTATCCGACAACACCTGAAATCAACTATGGTTTCGGTTTCTCAATAGGTTACAAGGGAATTGACCTTTCTGCATTTTTCCAGGGTTCAGATCGCGCTTCACTGTTTATCAACAGCCAGAAGATGGCGCCGTTTATCATACATGGACCAACAAACGAAGACAACAAATTGTATGAAACAGGTTTGGCGCAATTTATTGCAGACGACTACTGGTCGGAAGCAAATCCTAATCCGTATGCTCGCTGGCCTCGCCTTGCAAGTTCAGAATCACAATTTTCGAACAACTGGATGAACGACAAGGATGAAGAGGGCACTCCAAGTACATTTTGGATGTATGATAATTCATATCTTCGTTTTAAGAGTCTTGAACTCGGTTACTCATTGCCGGATAAATGGACAAAGAAAATGCGAGTAGGCTCATTGCGCCTTTATGTGAGTGGCACCAATCTGTTGCTATTCAGCAAATTCAAGTTTTGGGATGTGGAATTAGCCAGCAATGGACTTAACTATCCATTGCAGCGTGTGTGGAACGTTGGTTTAAACTTGACCCTTTAAACTAATTAAATATTAACAAATAAAAAATATAAATGTATGAAAACATATTTAAATAAATTTAAAAAGTATCTATTGTTAGTACCACTTTTGGCGGCGGTTTCGTGCAGCGATTTTCTTGACGTTGTACCTGACGATTTTCCGACTCTCGACGATGCTTTTAAGAATAGGGCAGAGGCGCAGAAGTTTTTGGTTGGACTCTATTCGTTTATGCCCGATCATGGCAATACCGAAGCTAACCCTGCTCTTGTAGGGGGCGATGAAGTGTGGTTTTTCGATAATTCCTCAGGTATTAATTTATCTTTATGGAGAAAAATTCCGTTTGGAAAAAATGACCCTCAAGATCCTTCACCAAATTATTTTACAGCAAAATCGTTTGGAAAGGATGGAAATGTAAACGGAGGAAAAGCTCTGTTTACCGCATTACGTGACTGTAACATCTTCTTGGCGAAAAGCGAAGAACCTTATGACTTATATCAAGATGAAAGAAATTATTGGATAGCGCAGGTGCAGTTCCTGAAAGCATATTATCATTTTTGGCTGATGCGAATGTATGGACCTATCCCTGTTATACGCGATGTAAATGTAGAACTTCATGATGACGATGACCTAAAGATGCAAATTCGTGAACCAATAGACACAGTAGTTCATTATATTTGTAATTGGCTTGATGCGGCAGCGGCAATTATGGAAGACACCACATTGATGGTGGTTCGAAATGAAGCAGGTAAGCCCGACCGTGTTATCTGTCTTGCCTTGAAGGCTGAAGTGCTTACTTATGCTGCAAGTCCGCTGTTCAACGGGAACGAAGAAGCAAGACAGGCGCCGGGTTATTCAGGAACAGACTTGTTTCCTGAATATAAAGCAGCAAAATGGGATACTGCGGCATACTGGCTTAATATTGCAATACAAGAAGCAGAAGCGAAAGGACGCAAACTCTATAATTTCAGAGATGCACACCCGACTGAAATTCTCGACATTTCTCTCGTAAATGATACTATCATCAACGCGTCTCAAGTGCGTGGAGCTGTAACTCATAAATGGGAATATAATACTGAAATCATTTGGGGCGACCAGCGCCGTTGTGATAAAATTCATGAAGCGAATATTCCTGTTTTGGGATCGGCAAATGTGCAGAGTATGGGTTGGGGACAACTGAAACACAACTATGCTCCTACTTTGAGTCTGGTTGAGCAATTCTATACAGGACACGGTATTCCTATTGAAGATGACAAAGATTGGTATCAATTGTCTGCAGATACAGCAGGCTTGTATAAAAGGAAGCAGTTCGATGGCAGAGCGTTTATGCCCGCTGCAACAAATCCTGTAGTCGCGGCAGGACTGAACCGTTATACCGCTGCTTTGCACTTCGACCGCGAACCCCGTTTTTATGGCGCTATCCTCTATCCGTTCTCTCTTTATTACGGAGCATTGCCCGGTTTTGTGGCGAATACTTCGTCTGTGCCTGCTGGAATGTGGGTTACATGGAATGGAAATTTCAATCTCAATATTGTCGAACGTTTCCCTGCGACCGGTTATATGGTGCAGAAACTTGCGGCAATTGATTCTTATTATGAGATAGCAAATGCTATAACGGTACAAAACATAATAAGCGGTGCACTGCTGGAAAGATATCCATTTCCTATTATTCGTTTGGCAGACCTTTATCTGATGTACGCTGAAGCATTGAATGAAATTGGAAATGATGGTAATTTTGATAATGATGCAACTGAACTTGCAAATAGTGCCGCTTATTATTGGATCGACTCTGTGCGTGCCCGTACAGGACTTGAGGGAGTCGTTGAAAGTTGGGAAACTTATGGTAAAGATGCTACAACTAAAGCAAAACCGCTTAACAGAGCCGGTTTGCGCGAGATTATACATCGTGAACGACTTAACGAGTTTGCTTTTGAAGGTGTGCGTTTTTGGGATATACGTCGATGGAAAGAACTGTCAAAATATTATGACAAGCCTGTTCGTGGGGCAAATCCTGCGTTAGATCACCTGCGTCAGCCGGATATTCCGGATGATTATTACATACCGCAGAATCTGTATCAGATACAATGGGGCGAGAAGGATTATTTCTTCCCGATAAATATTCAAGCATTGATTAACAATACGAAACTTTTGCAGAGTCCCTACTGGAAAGGTGTTAATTAATAATAATGTTAATTTTTAAAAGTTAAATATATGAAAAAGTACTTGTTTTTATTTATTTCGCTGCTTACTATTGTGAGTTGCTCTCAATGGGAACAGCCATTAAGCACAGAGCAAGACAACGTTGCGCCCGGTCCTGTTACTATCAACGACGTTGTGCCGGGATATGGAGAACTGACAGTTTATTTTACTCCGCCTACAGATCTTGATTTGGTCGGAGTTAGAGCCACTTTTTTGAAAAACGGTACAGAAGGCGAATTGTCGGAAACATTTGCTTCGTATCATTCAGGTCGTATAATACTTAAAGGATTTGGCGATACAATTCCGCATAAGTTCACTCTTTATGCGGTAGATGAAAGCAATAATTTGTCTGAACCGAAAGAAGGAGAAGAAGCGCCGCTGCCAAATGTAATTGCTTTAGTTTCTCGAACTCTGACAACAATGAATGGACCTGGCGGTATTTATGTTGAGTGGGACAATCCTACACAACAGGATATAGCCATTCTTGTTTCGGTTTATGACTCCATTAAGAGTCTGCAAAAAGGCGATTCTGTGTTTACTCCCGGTCCATTTTATTTCTCATCGCAGGCTCGCGTGGAATATACTATGAAGTATGATACTGCGTATTTTACGCCTGAAAAAGAGAAAATGTACAAGTTTGAGTTTATCGACGAATGGTGGAATTACTCGAGTCCTGTTTATGCAATTCATGCACCGATGAAAGAAAGTCCTCTGCCAACATCCATTGTTGGTTCAGATGGAAAGGTAATAACGCGTTCCTTATATGGCATGACGCCCACGCCCGCCGCGGACAATACACACAGATATCACGGAGATTGCGGACCCGGCTCGACTGGTTTTGACGCATCATTCTATCAGGAATGGAGCGATGATGCTACCTATTGGTGGGACAACAACGCATATCAGGCAGATGCGTATTTTGAAGCAAATGTGATACCTAAAGGAATAGATGTTTATCCCTATTATTTCACAATTGACTTTGGTTTCAGTGCAATATTCACTACTTTTGTGCTGGGTATTGAGCCGCGTGACGACAAAAAGGACGGTACCGGTTATGGAACTGCGTCGGTAATGTCTGACTTTGAAATATGGGGCTGTAAGGAAGAAGGAGATATGCCGAGCAATACAGCTTTTGGTTTTCCTATTAGTCTTGGAAGTAAAGCCGACGTATCTGAACACCTGCGATACTGGACTTCGTGGTCATATCTCGACACCATAGCCATTCACGGCGATAACCTGATACAGGATGCAGATGGTAACTACAACTATGCTTATCTTGATACGTTGAACGCAACACAATCGGGTAGAATTGTTGCCGATTATAAAATGGCAGGCAAGTTTTGGGAAACAGACGGCACGTGGGAACTGTTGATATCCAGAGAAAAAGGACACCTTGTATTGCCTTCTGGTATGGAAGGTTTGGCAATATTGAACGGTAACCTTTATATTGAAGATGTTCAAGCTTTGAGGAACGGTATTTCTTTCCAATTCCCTTTCAGATTTGCTCAGGAAAGAAAAACCTATCGTTATTTGAGATTTAAAGTTCTTGGCACTACAAGCGGAACGAATCGCAGTCGTGTGGACTACCTCGGATTCCTTGGTGAAAAAGTTGATTAAGATTACAATTTACTTATATTAACAGACAGGGAGGGAACGTAAGTTTCCTCCTTGCTGTTTTAAAAAAATATTGTACCTTTGCACGCTATTTCATATAACAATGGAACAAATAGATTTATCGGGTATGGGCGTCGCCCTCGTAACTCCTTTCACTTCAAACGGCGATATAGACTTCGATGCACTGTCTAATTTGATTGACAGACATTTGTCGGCAGGTACAGATTATCTTGTCGTACTTGGTACAACTGCCGAAACTCCTACTTTGAGTGCCGAGGAGCAGTTTGAAATAACCCAAACAGTTATCAATCAGGTTAATAAGAAAATACCAATCATACTTGGTTTAGGAGGAAACAATACGCGAGCATTGGTAAAACGCCTCGAAGTCGATGACTTTACAGGTATTGACGCGCTTCTGTCGGTTACGCCCTATTATAACAAACCTTCACAGGAAGGACTTTTCCAACACTATAAGGCTCTGTCGGAAGCCTCATCCCTACCGATAGTTTTATATAACGTACCTGCACGGACAGGCGTCAATATGTGTGCTAACACTACTTTGCGGCTTGCCCGTGAATGTAATAAGATAATAGCCGTGAAAGAAGCATCGGGAATGAGTTCTCAAATCGATACTATAGTTCGCTTCAAACCACAGAGATTTCAGGTTATTTCGGGTGATGATAGCATCACGCTTTCGCTTATTTCCATTGGTGTTGAGGGTGTTATATCGGTTGTCGGCAACGCTTTCCCAAAACAATTCGGACAGATGGTTCATCTTGCCCTCGAAGATAATTATGGCGCTGCGCTTGCTATTCATCAGCAGTTTGGCGAACTGTTCGGTCTGCTTTCTGTTGATGGCAATCCTTCCGGCATCAAATTCCTTATGTCGCAAATGTGTTTGTTGAAAAACGTTTTGCGGCTTCCGCTTGTTCCTGTCAAAGAAATTACCGAAGAAAAGATCAAAACTTTTTTAGGCGATTTTCAATCCAAATTTTAATTTTCCCCGTGAAATTCTTGCATATTTAATAAAAGTTTGTACCTTTGCACCCGAATTAAGAAAGTAGCCCGGATGGCGGAATTGGTAGACGCGCTAGTTTCAGGGACTAGTGTGAGCAATCGCGTGCAGGTTCGAGTCCTGTTCCGGGCACTCCGATTTAGGAATTCTTAGCTCAGTTGGTTCAGAGCGCTGCCTTGACAGGGCAGAGGTCGCCGGTTCGAGCCCGGCAGAGTTCACGAAAAGTATATAAGGAAAACTTATTAACATAATAAATAAAAAGAAAAATGGCACATTTAATCACTGACGATTGTATAGCATGTGGAACATGTATTGACGAATGTCCCGTAGGAGCTATTTCCGAAGGCGATATTTACAAGATTGACCCTGAAATTTGCACTGACTGCGGAACATGTGTGGACGCTTGCCCTTCGGAAGCAATTACCGAAGCATAATTATATCATACCCAACTTACACATTATAAACGAATAAACATCAACGTTCTCATCAATCATTTTGGTTACCGGTTTGCCGTTGCCATGTTATGGTCTTAGTATCAATGCGGATTAGTTTCTGGACATTGACTGCACCGGCGGTTTGTTGCTGCACGGCATATTGAATGTGTGCGCAGGTACAAAGAGGTATGATTAAAAACGGGGTAAGATTTGTTGTTTTCATTTTATTGAGTTTAAGTTTTTGGGTTGCAAAAATATGAAAATAAGATAGTATCTCAAAAAAAAAAAATTATCTTTGTAGTTCATAAAATTAAAATTTTGCAATGTCATATTATCAACGAAGCAATTTCTTTGGCTCATTTCCTGTTGTAACAAGAAATCTCTTAATCATCAATACTATTATTTGGGCGGCTTGCAATCTGATAGGTTCGCTCGTGAATTATCTTGCGCTTTATCATATTCTGTCGCCGCAATTCAAGTTATACCAGATTGTAACGTATATGTTTACTCACTATGAGTTCAATCACCTTTTTTTCAATATGTTTGCCCTGTTTATGTTTGGTTCGACAATTGAAAATTATTGGGGCCATAAACGATATCTTATCTATTATATGGTAACAGGCGTCGGCGCGGGGTTAATACAGTTGCTCGTAATGTATATAACAGGGGTTAATGCCCCGACTATCGGTGCATCGGGCGCTGTCTTCGGACTGTTGCTCGCTTTCGGTATGCTTTTCCCTAATACTCCTCTTTATCTTATGTTTATCCCGATTCCGATTAAGGCGAAATATATGGTTATCGGCTACGGACTGATTGAGTTTTTCTTTGGCGTTTCACAGTTTCGCGGCGACAATGTAGCGCATTACGCTCACCTTGGCGGTATGTTGTTTGGTATAGTGCTGATTCTTTATTGGAATCATGATAGTTATTTTGCTAAATTATTTAATAGATTTAAGACATTTTTCAAGAGAAAACCTAAAATTGATGCCAGCCGGCGTGGCTTTGGTTTCGAATCCGATTGGAACTACAATGCTCGCAAAGCCGCAAAAAGCAAAGAAATCGATACAATTCTTGATAAAATAAAACATTCAGGCTACAATAGCCTGACGGAAGAAGAAAAACGCAAACTTTTTGAGCAAAGCAAAAAAGAATGAAAAAACATGGACAGTGGTGGTGGAATATTATAAGAACAGTGGGATTTTTCTCACTGTTTATCTTATTTGTTGCTTCGTTTTCCGACAGGATTTCGCCACTGTTTTGCGTCTGGTTTTCATATCTCGGACTGTTTTTCCCTTTTATCCTGCTGTTTAATATAGCATTTGCTGTATTGTTAATTATCAGCAAAAAATGGAAAATGATTATTGTTTATGCAGTTGTATTTTTCAGTTGCTGGGGCGCAATCAGCACTTATTTCCCAATAAATTTAGAAACAAAAGAAGTTCCCGAAAACTGTATCAAACTGCTGACATATAATGTGATGAATTTTAATGCAATAAAGAAAGACAGTAAAGGGTACAATCCTGTTCTTCGTTATATTGCTGACAGTAATGCTGATATAATATGTATTCAAGAGTATGCAGCGCACAAGACCAGCGCAGAACATTTGCAAAAAAGCAATATTGTAGCCGCTCTGAAAAGCACTCCATATCATTGTATCGAACAATATAGTCATTCCAACAAAAATACGACTCACGCTATTGCTGTTTTTTCCAAATTTCCAATAACGGGCATTAAAAAAATTCCATACGAAAGCAGTTATAATGCTTCGATTATGGTGGAACTTGACATAAACGGCAAAAAACTGACGCTTATTAATAATCATTTGGAAACCAACGGATTTTCGATGGAAGAAAAAACGGAATATTATGATTTGACAAACAATCCAAACTCAGAAAAACTTGATAATTTCACTCATCTTATGTTCCGGAAATTAACGCCTGCTTTCAAAGCACGGGCAAAACAGGCGCAGATTATCGCTGACGCAGTCAAAGAAAATAAAAATCCTTATCTCATTGTCTGTGGCGATTTCAACGATACACCAATATCATACGCTCGGCATACAATAAAGGAAAATCTTGGTGATGCTTTTGTGGAAACGGGTTTTGGAACGGGCATTACATTCAACCGTCACCGGTTTTTGTTCCGCATCGACCATATTTTGCACAGCGATAATATAAAGGCATACAACTGTACTGTCGGCGATTTGAAAGATTCCGACCATTATCCTGTGCAGTGTTGGCTTCAACTTAATTAACAATTTAATAAAACATAAAAATTATGAGTGAAGAAAATAAAACAGACTATAATGTTTCAGAAGATGGATATTACGGTGAGTTTGGCGGTGCATATATTCCCGAAATTCTTTATACAAACGTTGAAAATCTAAAACAGAATTACAGGCAAATTCTTGACAGTCCCACATTTCAAGAAGAATATCACGCATTACTGAAAGATTATGCCGGACGTCCGTCGCCGCTTTATCTCGCCGGCAGACTGTCTGAAAAATACGGCTGCAACATTTATCTCAAACGTGAAGACTTAAATCATACGGGTTCACATAAAATCAATAACGCTATCGGACAAATTCTGCTTGCAAAAAGAATGGGCAAAACCCGCATCATTGCTGAAACAGGTGCAGGACAGCACGGCGTGGCGACTGCCACTGTTTGCGCTTTGATGAATATGGAATGTATCGTCTATATGGGCAAAACAGATGTGGAGCGGCAAAATCTCAATGT
The DNA here is from genome assembly GCA_031267615.1 of Dysgonamonadaceae bacterium. Taxonomy (GTDB): domain Bacteria; phylum Bacteroidota; class Bacteroidia; order Bacteroidales; family Azobacteroidaceae; genus Azobacteroides. The sequence continues at coordinate 3,279 of JAIRYM010000091.1, read as the reverse complement.
TCGCAAAATGGAAATGCTGGGCGCAAAAGTTGTGCCTGTTACAAGCGGAAATATGACTCTGAAAGACGCTGCAAACGAAGCGATACGCGACTGGTGCTGCAATCCGTCAAACACTCATTACATAATAGGCTCAACAGTCGGACCGCACCCGTATCCCGATATGGTTGCACGACTTCAGTCTATTATCAGCAAAGAAATTAAATGGCAGTTGCAGGAAAAAATCGGACGCAACTACCCCGATTATCTTATTGCCTGCGTAGGTGGAGGAAGCAATGCAGGCGGCACTGTTTATGAATATCTGAACGATACCCGCGTAAAAATCATCCTTGCAGAAGCAGCAGGCGACGGAATCAATTCGGGGCGCTCGGCAGCAACTATTCATCTCGGCACCGTCGGAATCATTCATGGCGCACGCACTCTGCTGATGCAGACCGAAGATGGACAGATAGAAGAGCCATATTCCATCTCGGCAGGGCTTGACTATCCCGGAATCGGACCGATGCACGCCAATCTCGCCCGAACCGGACGCTCGGAAGTGCTTGCAGTTGATGACAGAGAAGCTGTCGAAGCTGCATTTGAACTGACGAGAATAGAAGGCATCATTCCTGCTCTCGAATCGGCACACGCACTCGGCATCTTTCCCAAAAAACAGTTCAAACACGACGACGTTACAGTCGTTTGCCTGTCAGGACGCGGCGATAAAGACATGGAAACGTATATAAACTTCACGAAGAGTATACAATAGAACGTTTAGAGATTTTTTATTATGCTGATTGCTTCAATCGGGTTTTCTGCACTGAAAACAGCATTACCAGCTACCAGAATATCAGCGCCTGAGTCTGCAATCTGTCTGGCATTTTCGAGCGTTACGCCGCCGTCAATCTCTATCTGAGTGTTCAGCCCGCGAGAATGAATGATTTGTCTAAGACGGCGCACCTTATCAAGCGAATGAGGAATGAATCTTTGCCCGCCGAATCCAGGATTGACTGACATTATGGTCACCATATCAACATCCTCAATAATATCAATCAGCAGTTCGACAGGAGTATGAGGATTGAGCGCCACACCGGGAGACATTCCTGCCTTTCTGATCTCTGCAACAGTACGATGCAGATGAGTGCAAGCCTCATAATGAACAGTCAGCTTTGTGACGCCGAAGTCACGAAACTGAGTAATGAATTTCTGAGGCTCAACTGTCATCAGATGCGCATCAACAGGTTTTGCAGATATTTGGGTAAACTGCCTGACGGCAGGGAAGCCGATTGATATGTTAGGTACGAAAACACCGTCCATAACATCAAGATGAAGCAAATCCGCTTCACTGCGGTTAATCATTTCAATACCTTTCCCCAGATTCAGGAAGTCGGCCGACAGAACAGATGGTGCAACAAGAATCGGCATGGCAATCAGTTCAGATGAATCCTGTTCAAGCCCGCAGGCAATAGTGGCTCGACATGGAAGGTGCGGGCAAACTGACGGATAAAACAGATACTGCTTTGAGAAGGTTGATGAACACACTGCATCATGTTGTCGAGAACAAATACACTGTTGGTTTCTGATAATGTAACTGTATTGTGCATAGGCGGATTTATTACTGCTGTTATTCGCTGTTTATAGAAACGCACAAAGCCTGTTTATATTGCAGCAAGCCCCATATATTTTGTACAGCTATCCAAACTTCTATACACTGCATGGAATTTTAACTACCTTTGCGCTGTTTTAATAAAAAGAAGATTATGTATCACAGAAGAATACAGCCGAAGAAGTCGCTCGGACAGCATTTCCTGAAAGACTTCTCAATCGCTGAGAAGATCGCAGCAGTACTGCCATCAGATACCGGACTGCCAACTCTCGAAGTAGGCGCAGGAACAGGCATCCTGACCAGATTCCTGATCAAGACACAGAAAGACCTGACTGTCGTCGAACTCGACAAAACATCAGTCGCATACCTCGCCTCACATTATCCCGAGCTAAAAGGCAGGATAATTGAAGCCGACTTCCTGACCCTTGATCTAACCAGCCTCTTCCCGTCACAGCAATTCATGATAACAGGAAACTACCCGTACAACATCTCCAGCCAGATACTGTTCAAAGTCCTGGAACACAGAGACCTCATCCCTCTCTGCGCCGGAATGTTGCAGAAAGAAGTCGCAGAACGCATAGCATCCAAGCAGGGAACAAGAACCTCCGGAATCATCACCATCCTCCTCCAGGCATGGTACGACGTCGAATACCTTTTCACCGTAGAGCCGGACGCCTTTGACCCGCCCCCAAAAGTTCGCTCAGCCGTGATCCGCATGAAACGCAACAGCCGAACCACGCTCGGATGCAGTGAAAGCCACTTCCGTACCGTAGTCAAAACAGCCTTCAACCAGCGGCGCAAGACCCTCAGAAACTCCCTCTCAGCCCACATCGCCCTCAAACCCGAAGTCACCGCAAACCTAATCTTCAACCTCCGACCAGAACAACTCTCAGTCGAACAGTTCATCGAACTCACAAACATATTAAAATGAAAACAGCATCAAACCGCACCATTATCTCGCTCTGCACAATGCTATTCCTCCAGTACATGCTCGTCGCCGTATGGTGGATCCCATATGCCGCATACCTCACCCGGCACGAAATACCAGACGCCACCAAAGCCATCGCCCTCTCCGCAATGGCAGTCGGCTTTATGACCTCATCCATCGTCGGAGCAATCGCAGACCGGTACCTCCCCGCGCAGAAAGTACTCGCAGCAACCAACCTCGCAGTCTCCCTCCTCTTGCTCGCCGCCGGACTCTCCAGCAGCCCCACACTCACCATAATCCTCATCTACATCATCATGCTGCTCTACATGCCAACCTGGGCGCTCACCGGATCAATAACCCTCAAACACGTATCACAGCAGCAGTTCCCAAGAATACGCCTCTTCGGAACCCTCGGCTGGGTATCATCCGGACTCTTCAGCATCATCGCCCTCAACATCTTTCAAAACACAACCTTCGACAGCAGTTCACTAACCTACCTCTGCGGAAGCGCCGTCGCCCTCCTCGCCGCCCTCCACGCCCTCACCATCCCCCACACCCCACCCACAGCCACAAAACAAAAGCTCACCCTCGCCCGAATACTCGGTTTCGAAGCCCTCACCCTCTTCCGCGACCGGAACTGCCTCGCCTGGTTCCTCCTCACCTTCGCCGCCGTGCTCGGCTACGCAATGTACTACACCTACATCGGATGGTTCTTTAACGACCGCGGCTTCCACCTCATCACCGCCACCGTCAGCCTCGGGCAACTCGG
>JAIRYM010000076.1 GCA_031267615.1 Dysgonamonadaceae bacterium | reverse complement strand
GTATTTTTTGATGATATTCTCAAATCTATGGACTATAAAGAGCCCAAAAACAGGAAAACAAGCGATTCGGAAATAATGACGGTAGTATTGATAGCCGCCGGTTATTTCGGCGGCAATATTGAAAAAGCGCTTTGTTTTGTTCATACCACAGGCTTGATGCCCGGTATACTGAGAAAAAGTCGTTTCAATCGCAGGATGCATAAAATCGGTGACCTTTTGGCTGAATTCTCGCCGTCAACGACCCCTCGCGCATCCTGTTCATCGCACCCGCCACGCTGGTCGACGGAACTTACGAACTCTCTGTCGTTACGCAGTTTACCGGCGCAAACAAGACGCTCAAACATCCCCGCTCGGTAAGCTTGTGCTATCAGGTTATGGTATGTTAAAAAAACGCCGTTTGTAAAGGGCGGCTTAACAGTAGTGTTAAGGGTGGCTTAATCGGAGCGTTAAAGGCGTCTTAACCGAAGCGTTAAGACGTCTTTAACAAACAAATGCCCTACCCTCCCGAAATACATCACCGCCGTTCCATTCGCCGGCAAGGATACGATTATTCGCGTAGGGGCCGAGTGGTCGGAATAAATTCCGCCCCCTTGTTTATCCGAAATATTTACAGAACCGACTTATTCGAGCGAAGATATGGCATTGCCCGAAGTAGTAAAAAATCACATCAAACAGGAAACGGATCATCTTAATATCTATCTCTTAGACAGAAATTTTCAGTCTGCGAGAAAGATGCGGTCTTTTAATAGAGAGGATATTATATTCATTTCCCGCATATTTGAATTGTCAGTTAAAGAAATTACCGATGCTTACAGGCGAAGATGGGATATTGAAGTGTTTTTCCGTTTTATCAAACAGGAACTCAATGTCAGTCATTTGATTTCGTTAAACACAAATGGTATTGAAGTAATGTTGTATATGACGCTGATTGCGGCAATGCTTATTTGATTTATAAGCACACAAACAATATCGGTTATAAAACGGCAAAACGCAGATTTACAATATATCTATGAGTAATGTGGTGGAAATCCCGCGAGATTATTCAAAACATAAAAAAGGGGCGGAATTTATTCCGACTACGAGTGACGTTAACCTCGTCTTTTTTTTCTATAAGAAAAATCAGGTAGAAAGTTAATATTTTGAATAATACAAACTATCCTTACAATTTATTTTATTATTCCATTTCTTTTTCGTACCTTTGCGCCGTTTTTTAGAAATACAATTAATATAATAAAATGGCACATCCTAAACGAAGAGTTGGTAAAACCAGACGCGACAAACGCAGAGCGAATGACCATGCAGTTATTCCCCAGTTAGCAATCGACCCGACAACAGGCGAATATCACCTGTCTCATCGTGCTCATTGGTATGAGGGCAGACTGTATTACAACGGCAAGGTTATTATAGATAAGGCAGAGGCAACCGCTTAATTATGGTCAAACTGCACGCAGTAATTACAGGTGTTGGCGGTTATGTACCTAATTATCTGCTGACTAACGAGGAAATTTCCGCTTATGTTGATACTTCTGATGAATGGATTCAACAGCGTATTGGCATCAAAGAACGGCGCATATTGAAACCCGAAGAAGGTATCGGCGTCAGTTATCTTGCTCAAAAAGCGATTGAAGATTTGCAAAGCAAGCAGCCTTTTAATCCGCTTGAAATAGAAGCGATTATTTTTGCTACTTCAACGCCGGATTATATTCTGCCCGGCGCTGCTTCTCTTGTCGCTTTCAAAACAGGAATGAATAACGCATTCGGCTTTGATTTGTCGGCAGCGTGCAGCGGATTTATCTATGCACTCGAAACAGCAAACAACTTTATACTTTCAGGCAGATATAAAAAGGTTATTGTGATAGCAGGCGATGTCCTGTCTACTGTGACTGACACAATGGACAGAAATACTTGTCCGATTTTTTCCGATGCCTGCGGAGTAGTGCTTGTTGAAGCGAAGGAAAGTAAAGAAGGTATCATAGACGCCGTTCTGCACGTTGATGGCGATTCTGTAGAAAACTTACACATGCTCGGCGGCGGCTCTGTCAATCCTGCAAGCCACGAAACCGTTGACAAACGTATGCACTACATCTGGCAAAACGGTAAAGTGGTTTTCAAAAAGGCTGTTACGTCTATGGCTGACGCCTGCAATGAAATTATTCAACGCAATAACATAACGAAAGATGATGTAAAATGGATAGTTCCACATCAGGCTAACCTTCGGATTATTGAAGCAGTAGCAAGCCGTTTAGACGTACCTATTTCCAAAGTGATGGTCAATATTGAAAAATACGGCAACTCAAGCGCCGGCACTATTCCTCTCTGTTTATGGAATTGGGAAAAAATAATGCGAAAAGGCGACAATGTAATTCTCACTGCTTTCGGTGCAGGATACACTTGGGGAGCGATATATCTTAAATGGGGATATAACGCCTGATGCACAAATCCGGTTTTGTAAATATTGTCGGTAATCCAAACGTAGGCAAATCCACACTGACAAATATACTTGTTGGTGAGCGTATTTCGATCATTACATCAAAGGCACAAACAACAAGACATCGCATTATGGGCATCGTCAATACGGCAGAAATGCAAATTGTCTATTCCGACACGCCCGGAGTTTTGAAGCCAAATTATCGTTTGCAAGAAAGTATGTTAGGATTTTCTGAATCGGCTCTTGACGATGCAGACGTTTTGGTTTATGTTACCGATACGGTTGAAAAAATAGACAAAAACGACTTTTTTCTCAACAAAGTAAAACGTACAACATTACCCGTTTTATTGGTAATTAACAAAATAGATTTAAGCAATCAAAAAGAACTGGAATCTTTAGTCACAAACTGGAATCAGGTACTTCCCAAAGCTGAAGTATTTCCTGTTTCAGCAACAAACCGCTTCAATGTTGAAAACCTGCAAAAACGAATAGAATCGCTAATTCCGGAATCCCCGCCTTATTTTGAAAAAGACGCACTGACGGACCGCCCTGCACGATTTTTCGTTACAGAGATTATCCGTGAAAAAATTCTGCTCTATTATCAAAAAGAAATTCCGTATTCTGTGGAAGTTGTGGTAGAACAATTCATCGAAAGTGATAAACTTATAAATATAAAAACGCTTATCATCGTCGAGCGTGAATCGCAAAAAGGCATCATCATCGGCGACAGAGGAATGGCTATAAAAAAAGCAGGTTCAATGGCTCGTAAAGATATTGAACGCTTTTTTGGAAAGAAAATTTTTCTCGAAATGTTTGTCAAAGTCGAAAAAGACTGGCGCAACCGCGATAGTTTACTGCGAAAATTCGGATATAATACGGAATAAAAAAAAACTGTTACCTTTGCACAATATTTAAAAAACTTATTATGGCACGCAAAGTAACATTGTATTCACTTCAATTCGGCGATTTGTCGCTTGAAGAAATCTGCAAAAAAACAAAATCGTGGGGCTACGATGGATTAGAACTCGGTATCCCAAATCACGTTGATGTCCGTCAGACCAATCCTGCTTATTATCAGAAAATAAAAGACACTCTGAAAAAATATGATTTAAGTCTATATACAATCTCGACTCACCTTATCGGGCAGGCGGTTTGTGACAATATCGACATTCGCCACAAGGAAATTCAGCCCGATTATATATGGAAAGACGGCGACCCCGAAGGCGTAAAACAACGCGCAGTCGAAAATCTTATTCAAACCGCTCACGCAGCAAAAGCACTCGGCATCGACACGGTTATCGGTTTCACCGGCAGCCCGATATGGCATCTGCTGTATTCATTCCCGCCCGTTTCGCAAAAGATGATAGACGACGGTTACGCCGAATTTGCACGTCGTTTCCGTCCCATTATGGATGAATATCAGAATCTGGGCATCCGCTACGCCCTTGAAGTACATCCAACGGAAATCGCTTTCGACAGTTTTTCCGCTCAACGCACCCTTGAGGCAATCGATTTTCACCCTGCTTTTGGATTCAATTTTGACCCCAGCCATCTCGGCTATCAAGGAGTGGATTACGTCGATTTCATCTATCGCTTCGCCGACCGCATTTTCCGTGTTCACATGAAAGACGTTTACTGGTCGGACACTCCGAAACAGGTAGGCGTTTTCGGAGGACACCTAACCTTTGGCGATCCCCGCCGATACTGGAATTTCCGCAGTATGGGACGAGGCAAAATCAATTTTGAAGAAATCATCCGTGCCCTAAATTCAATCGGCTATCAGGGACCGCTCTCTGTCGAATGGGAAGACAGCGCAATGGACCGCGAGCACGGCGCCCGCGAATCGTGCAAATTTGTAAAACAAGTTGATTTTCAAACTAATGCAATAGCATTTGATGCTAATTTTGGAAAATAAAAACAGAACAAAATGGACATTTCTGTTGTAATACCTTTATATAACGAAGAGGAGTCGCTGCCCGAACTTTATGAATGGCTAGCTCGCGTTATGGAAGAAAATCGATTTTCTTATGAACTAATTTTTGTTGACGACGGTAGCACTGACAATTCTTGGAAAGTCATTACCGAATTGCAAAAAAATCACAAAGAAGTGAAAGGAATCCGTTTCGGACGAAATTATGGTAAGTCACCTGCTTTGCAATACGGTTTTCAAAAAGCTGAAGGCGAAGTAGTTATTACTATGGACGCTGATTTACAGGACAGTCCTGACGAAATTCCCGAACTCTTCCGTATGATTCGTGAAAATGGGTTTCAGGTAGTGTCAGGCTGGAAGAAAAAACGGCACGATCCGTTGAATAAAACACTGCCTACCAAATTGTTCAATGCGACTGTTCGCTTGTTTTCGGGCATCAAACTTCACGACTTCAACTGTGGACTGAAAGCGTACCAAAATCAGGTTGTCAAGAATATTGAGGTTTACAATGATATGCACCGATTGATTCCTTATATGGCTAAAAATGCGGGATTTACGTGCATCGGCGAAAAAATTGTACAGCACCGAGCAAGGAAATACGGTGCAACAAAATTCGGACTTGACAGATTCATTAATGGTTATCTTGATTTGTTTACACTTTGGTTTCTTTCTAAATTTGGGAAAAAACCGATGCACTTTTTCGGGCTTGTTGGCAGTCTTATGTTTTTGATTGGATTTATTGCTGTGTTGATTGTTGGCGGAACAAAACTGTATTGCCTCAATCGCGGTATTCCCGCGCCATTAGTGGTAAGCTCGCCTTATTTCTATATTGCCATAACTTGTATGATTATTGGAACACAACTTTTCCTTTCAGGATTTGTTGGAGAACTGATTACGCGCAATTCGACAGAGCGGAACCGATATTACGTTTTAGAAGAGATATAAAATCAAGCGGGGTCCGTCAGGCGCTCAATCTGTCTAATAAAAAAACGCAAGGAATATTACATTCCCTGCGTTTTCATCAATCATGAAACTATTATTTGATTTATTTTATCAAATCCACCCGTCCCTTGACTTCCGTCAATACGGCGCGGGCAATTGAGGGAGAAACTTCTTCGTAGTGCGAGAACGACATCGTACTGGTAGCACGACCGGACGTGATTGTACGAAGGGAAGTTACATAACCAAACATCTCGGCGAGCGGGGCATGAGCCTTCACAATTCGTGCACCGGTGCGGCTGGTATCCATTCCTTCTACTTGTCCGCGGCGTTTGTTGAGGTCGCCGATGACATCGCCCATGCTTTCTTCAGGTGTAATGACTTCGATTCGCATTATCGGCTCTTTAAGAACAGGTCCCGCTTTTTCGCATGCGCTCTTAAATGCTTGAACAGCACAAATTTCGAACGACAACTGGTCAGAGTCCACTGGGTGGAACGAGCCGTCGAGAACGGTTACTTTCAGTTTGTCGAGCGCGTAACTGGCAAGTACGCCATTTTTCATCGCGCGTTGGAAGCCTTTCTGTATTGAGGGGATATATTCTTTTGGAATATTTCCGCCTTTCACTTCATCAACGAACTGCAACTCGCCTTCAAACTCTTTGTCGGCAGGCTCTACGCGAACTGTCATATCGGCAAATTTACCGCGACCGCCGGTCTGTTTCTTATATACTTCACGAAGTTCGACAGGTTTGGTAATCGATTCTTTGTAAGACACCTGCGGGCGTCCCTGATTACATTCTACCTTAAACTCGCGTTTTAGACGATCGATAATGATTTCGAGGTGCAACTCGCCCATTCCGGAAATTACGGTCTGACCTGTTTCTTCATCGGTTCTGACGGTAAATGTCGGGTCTTCTTCGGCGAGTTTGCCAAGTCCGATGCCAAGTTTGTCGAGATCTTTCTGAGTTTTGGGTTCAACGGCGATGCCGATAACGGGGTCTGGGAAGTCCATTGATTCGAGCACCAATGGATGATTTTCGTCGCAAAGCGTGTCGCCTGTGCGAATATCTTTGAAACCTACGCCTGCGCCAATATCGCCGCAGCCGATAAATTCTTTGGGATTCTGTTTGTTGGAGTGCATTTGGAAGAGACGCGAGATGCGTTCTTTCTTGCCCGAGCGGGTGTTGTAAACGTATGAACCGGCTTCCAATTCGCCTGAATAGACGCGGAAGAAGCAAAGGCGACCTACATACGGGTCGGTTGCAATCTTGAACGCCAATGCGCAGAATGGCTCGGAAGCTGACGGGTGTCGGACAATGATTTTTTCTTCATCGTCTGGATCTGTACCTTCGATTGCGGGCGTATCGACCGGACTTGGCAGGTATGCGCAGGCTGCATCGAGCAGAGGCTGTACACCTTTGTTTTTGAAGGAGGAACCGCATACCATCGGGTTGATTTGCATCGAAAGCGTGCCTTTACGAATCGCAGCGTGGATTTCGTCTTCGGTGATGGTGTCGGGTGCATCGAAGTATTTTTCCATAAAAGCCTCGTCTACTTCGGCGAGAGTTTCCAGCATTTTGTCCCGCCATTCTTCTGCTTCCGATACAAATTCGGCAGGGATTTCTTCGACAGAATAGTCGGCGCCCATTGTTTCGTCGTGCCAGTAAAGGGCTTTCATCTTGATAAGGTCAATGATGCCGAGAAATTTCTCTTCTGCTCCTATGGGTATCTGAATAGGGCAGGGGCTTGCGCCCAGCACATCTTTTACCTGACGGACGACTTCAAAGAAGTTCGCTCCGGAGCGGTCCATCTTGTTGACGTAACCGATGCGCGGAACGTGGTATTTGTCTGCCTGACGCCAAACGGTTTCCGACTGCGGCTCTACACCGCCAACAGCGCAAAACGTAGCGACTGCTCCGTCGAGGATACGCAGTGAGCGTTCTACTTCGACCGTGAAATCGACGTGTCCCGGAGTATCTATCAGGTTGATTTTGTATGTCTCGCCGAGATATTTCCAGTTTGCGGTTGTTGCGGCTGAGGTAATTGTGATGCCGCGTTCCTGTTCCTGTTCCATCCAGTCCATAGTAGCAGCGCCGTCGTGTACTTCGCCGATTTTATGGGTGAGTCCTGTGTAATACAGGATTCGTTCTGATGTAGTAGTTTTTCCGGCATCGATGTGAGCCATGATGCCGAGATTTCTTGTGAATTTTAATTGATTGTCTGAACCTAATGCCATCTTCTTGAATTTTGGGCTGCAAAGGTATGTATTATTTTTGAGAAAACAATGATTGTTTTACTTTTTCTACTAAAAGTGTGAGCTTTCAAGTTCTCGATACCATTCCTCGCCAAACTTCCTGATGAGGGGTTCCTTCAGAAACTGATAGACTTTCACTCTTTGTCGCTTGCCGAGCGTACACGCTGAACTGCATATTTCCCATTTGTGGTAATTGACGGCGCGATAGCCTTTGTATTGCATCACGCGGACTGGATAAAGGTGGCAGGATACGGGTTTGTAGAAATCGGTCTTGCCTTCCCGGTATGCTTTCTCGATGGCGCAGCGACAGATGCCGGCGTCATCATAACAGGTGAAAACACAGTCTTTACCGTCTACTATGGATGTGACAAATTCCCCTTCTTCGTCTATATAGACTACGCCTTGCTGTTCGATGACTGTTCTTGCGGCGGTTGATAAATAGTCCCAGATTACGGGTAAGACTTCTTCCAGAAGGGCTATCTCGGATTCTTCTACCGGTGCGCCGGATTCGCCTTCTACACAGCAGACGCCGCGGCAGGAGGACAGGTTGCAGCAGAAACATTCGTCTGTCAGGTCGGGGCTGATGATGGTGTCTTGAATGAGCAGCATGTTATTCGGGATTAAAAAGGTCGGTTAACAGTCTTTCTATCGCTTTACGGAGGTCTTTTCTTTTGCCTGAAAAGCTGTTGATGATGATGGAGAAGGCGTAGTACTGATTTTCTTTTTCGATGTAACCGGAGTAGGCTTGTACGTTGCTGATGGCGCCTGACTTGAGGTGGGCTTTGCCGGAGAGCGGGGTGTCTTTCAGAAAGGTTGCGACTGTGCCTTCTTTGCCTGCGAGGGGAAGGGAGCGGTAGAAAGCGCCCTGATGTTTGCCGTGGTGTGTGTACATGTAAACTAAGAGGTCGGTAAGATAGCTTGCCGAGGCTGCGTTTTGGGGCGACAGTCCGCTGCCGTCGTACATGATGAGCGCGGTTGAATCGAGCCCGTGACGCTGCCACAGGAGGCGGATGTTTACGCTGTCGGACTGCAGTTTGCGGTAGAGGTGTTCTGCATAGTGATTGTTGCTGCGGACGTTCGTTTCCCGTATTATTTCCGACAGCGGGGGGGAGTATGCGGCGCCGGTTTCGGTCAGGTCTTGAGGTATGTTGAAGCCGTGGGTCTGCTGACGTTCTGTTCGCAGGGTGGTGGCTTTGCCGCTTACGGGGATTGAGTGACGGTGAAGCCAGAGTTTGAGGTATTGGGCGAGGTAGAGGCCGGGGTTGTCGATTACGGTTGCTGATGTTGTGTCTGATGGTAAGGGGGTCTTATATATATTGTCGAAGATGCTGATGCTGTAAACGCCCTGTCCGTAGTCTGTACCGGCGTCTTCGATGAGCCATTTTCCCGAAACGCCCTCATCCCTGAACAGGGAGTCGAGGGTTATTATGTCGCCTTCAATGCTGCTGATGCCTGCTTTGCGGATGTGGTGCAGGTATCGGTGCAGGAAGTGTTCTTTGCTGCGGTTGATGTATCTGGAGCCGAGGGTTGGGTCGCCAGAGCTCTGTATGTAGAGGTTGCCGTGCAGTACTGAGTCTTTTATTGTGCCTGAGTACAGGAGCGGGGTGCGGTACCGGTGGTTGCTGCCGTACCGGATGAGGGCGGTGGCGGTTGTTATGATTTTCATGTTGGAGGCGGGGGTGAGGGCTGTGTTTTCGTTGAACGCGGCTATTGTTTTGCCGTCTGTGACGTTTACTGCTTTGATGCTTATGGCTGCGTGCTGAAGGGCGTCATTTTTGAGAAAAGCTGACAGTACATCGAAGCGACCGGCGGCAGCCGGCAAGTAATATATTGAAAAAAAGCAGATTAAAAGCGCTGCTGCTGCTTTTTTCGGGTGTGGTTTTGTTTGCATATAATATTTTTAATGGCTGCAAATGTAGGTATATTTCGTTATTATTGCAAGTTTTTTGATAAAAGTGTTTGCGGTTCGGAAAAAAGCATTACCTTTGTGCTCGTTTTCATGACAGGATGATTCATTAGCTCAGCTGGTAGAGCACATCCCTTTTAAGGATGGGGTCCTGGGTTCGAGCCCCAGATGGATCACAGAGTATTAAGTTCAGAGTGGAGGCATGTCAGTTCCTGATTTAGGTTGACTGTCTGCCAGTCTAATCGCGAAGAAAAGTTGACTCGGATTGGTACTTATAACTAATATTTGTTTACTTCAGATTGTTATGCCTGATATTTGTTTA
>JAIRYM010000121.1 GCA_031267615.1 Dysgonamonadaceae bacterium | reverse complement strand
TTGAGCCGGTAAGCGTAAACGTGCCGGCTTCGCTGATAGTGATAGTGCCGGACTCATAATTCCAGCCGGAGCCTTCGCCTGTCCCATCAGAAACATTGATTGTTCCGTCGGCGAGAGCCAACATTGCATTTGCCAAGAAAAGAAAGGCAAATACAGACTTGATAAAAAAGTTTTTCATTTTTAATTTATAAATAAGTTTAAATTTATATGGCAATTGAAATATCAGACTTAAAAAAATGGATTAAGTTTAAATCATACTTATCTTCTTCCGAATCCGCCGCGTCCGCGGTTTCTGTCACCGTCTCTGCCTTCTCGTCCGTGGTTGTCGTATTCGCGGCGCTCGGGACGTTCAGGACGTTCCCGTTCAACGTAACCCTCCGGTTTAGGAAGAAGTACACGGCGTGAAAGGCGGAACTTGCCTGTTTTCGGGTCGATGTCAAGTAATTTGACTTCTATTTTGTGGCCTTCCTGCAAGCCGGTTTCTTCTATTGTATTGAGATGCGCCCAGTCGAATTCCGAGATGTGAAGCAATCCGTCTTTGCCTGGCATAAATTCTACAAAGCAGCCGTAAGACATAATTGAGCGTATTGTGCCTTCATAAACTGTACCTACTTCGGGAACGGCTACAATGGCTTTCACACGTGCAAGCGCAGATTCAAGCGAATCTTTGTTTGAGGATGCTATTTCAACTCGACCTACGGTTTTGCCGTTCTTTTCAATCTCTTCAATCGAAATCACAGCGCCTGTTTCTTCTTGAATACCTTGAATAATCTTGCCGCCCGGGCCTATCACTGCGCCGATAAATTCTTTGTCGATAATCAGCACTTCGAGTCGAGGAGCGTGAGGTTTGAGTTCGGGACGTGGTTCAGGCAAAGTTTCGAGGATTTTGTTCATTATGTGAAGACGTCCTTCTTTTGCTTGATGAAGAGCGGTTTCGAGAATTTCGAAAGAGAGTCCGTCGACTTTTATGTCCATTTGTGTAGCAGTGATACCGTCTTTTGTTCCTGTTACCTTGAAGTCCATATCGCCGAGGTGGTCTTCATCGCCGAGAATATCTGAAAGAACGGCATAGTTAGTACCTTTTTTCTCAGAAATAAGTCCCATTGCAATGCCTGTAACAGGTTTCTTAATCTGAACGCCGGCATCCATAAGGGCTAGAGTACCTGCGCAGACGGTAGCCATTGAAGATGAACCGTTGGATTCCAAAACATCCGATACAACGCGGATAACGTAAGGATAGCCGTATGGAATCATTGGCTTCAAAGCGCGATAGGCGAGATTTCCGTGTCCGATTTCGCGACGACCTGTGCCGCGCGAGGGACGCGCTTCGCCTGTTGAGAACGGTGGAAAATTGTAATGCAGCAAAAATCTATCTTTACCTTGAATAAGCGCTTCATCGATGATTTTCTCGTCGGTTTTTGTGCCAAGCGTAACAGAGGTAAGCGATTGCGTTTCTCCGCGAGTAAAGATAGCTGAGCCGTGAGGACCGGGCAAATAGCTTACTTCGCTCCAAATCGGACGGATTTCTGTAGTCTTTCGTCCATCAAGGCGTTTGCCTTCATCAAGGATTGAGCGACGCATTGCTTCTTTTTCCACTGCGTGATAGTATCGGTCGATAAGTGGTTTTTTCTTTGCCAAATCTTCTTCGCTCAATGCAAGAGATTCAATATAATCTTCCTTGACTTTTTCAAAATTTTCAGAACGCGAGTGTTTATCGGTGTTGCAGGCAGTTGCAAATTCATAAGCTTTTGAGTATGTTTTGTCCCAAACGTCTTTTTTTAAATCCTCGTCGTTTTCTTCGTGGCAATAAACGCGTTTTTCGGTTTTGCCTGCTTCTGCCATCAGATCTAATTGTGCCTGACAGTGGACTTTAATTGCTTCGTGAGCTATTTTCATTGCGTCGAGCAAATCGTCTTCCGAGACTTCTTTCATCTCGCCTTCTACCATCATAATATTGTCGAGTGTAGCGGCTACAATAATGTCCATATCGGCGTTTTCGAGTTGTGCATAAGTAGGATTTACAACATATTCGCCATCTATTCGAGCAACTCTCACCTCCGATATAGGACCTCCGAAAGGAATGTCGGACACTGCGAGGGCAGCCGATGCTGCAAGACCTGCGAGAGCGTCAGGCATATCCATGCCGTCAGCTGAGTATAGTGTAACGTTAACAAATGTTTCTGCATGATAATCGTCAGGAAAGAGAGGGCGTAAAGCTCTGTCCACAAGACGTGAAACAAGAATTTCATAATCAGAAGGACGACCTTCGCGACGTGTAAAACCGCCGGGGAAACGACCGTTAGATGCAAATTTTTCCTTGTAATCGACCGAAAGCGGCATAAAATCCGTTCCGGGTGCAGCGTTTTTTGCTGAGCATACAGTAGCGAGCAACATCGTGTTGCCCATTGTTACCATCACTGCACCGTCAGCCTGTTTTGCCAGCTTGCCGGTTTCGAGAGTGATAATTTTTCCATCACTCAATGTAATTTCTTTTTTAATTACTTTGTACATAAATTTTATTTTTTGGCTACGGTATTGTCGCCTATTTTCTTTAAAAACTATTCAAAAATCGTACAAAGATAATAAAAAATTATGGATAAATTGTATTTTTGTAAAAAATATAATGAATATTTTATGATAATGCGACTGTTGAATGTTATTATTATATCGCTGCTGTTAATTTCTTGTAACGGCTGGACTTTGGGCGATGCACCTATTGTTAAGGTCAGAAACTCTGTTCTCTATCGTTACGATTTGGAAAAGAACGTTCTTTCAGGACTTTCGTCTTCCGACAGCACCATTGCCGCAGAGCATTTTGTACGTCGATGGATAATTGATGCTTTGGTTTACGAAATCGCAAAAAAAAATGTTCGTGACATTGATGATATTGAATTGATGGTAGAAAAATACCGCCGTTCGCTACTTATTTACAGATATCAGGAACAGTTGCTCAACGAAAAATTTAAGGGCGACGCTAACGATTCGGCTTTCTACGTTAAAAGAAACGAGTTTCTGAAACGTACTGAAGACGAGATATATGAGCGCGCCCTGAAACGTGGGGAAATACAGTTTTACAAAGAATAGTTCTTATTGCAGCGGATATTCTTCAAATGCGTAAAGCACTGTCGATAAATATCTTTCGCCTGTATCGGGCAAAATTGCGATAATAGTTTTGCCTTCATTGCCCGGACGTTGCGCTACTTGTGTCGCGGCATAAGCGGCTGCACCAGAAGAGATACCAACAAGTAACCCTTCCTGTTGTGCAAGTTCGCGGCTTGTATGGATAGCATTGTCGCTAGTAACTTGCAAAACTTCATCTACTACAGCAGGATTAAATGTTTGTGGCTGAAAACCTGCGCCGATACCTTGAATCTTGTGCGGACCTGGCTTGCCGCCTGAAAGGACAGGCGATTCTGCCGGCTCGACAGCGATTATTTGTATTTTGGGATTGCGTTTTTTCAATGTTTCACCTACACCGCTAACTGTTCCGCCTGTTCCTACACCTGAAATGAAGATGTCGATTTTACCATCGGTATCGTTCCAAATTTCTTCGGCAGTTGTGCGTTTGTGTACTTCGGGATTGGCGGGGTTTTCAAACTGTTGCAGGATAATTGCGTTTGGATTGCCTGCTTTCAGTTCGTTAGCCTTTGCGATTGCTCCTTTCATCCCGTCTGCGCCGGGTGTCAGTACAAGATTTGCGCCGAGTGCTTTCAGCAGATTGCGACGTTCAAGGCTCATCGTTTCAGGCATTGTAAGCGTCAGTTTGTAGCCTTTTGATGCGCTCACGAAAGCCAAGCCTACGCCTGTGTTTCCGCTGGTTGGCTCAATGATTTCTGTACCCTGTTTCAGTACGCCTTTCTTTTCAGCGTCTTCAATCATTGCGAGTGCAATACGGTCTTTTACACTTGATGCAGGGTTAAAGGCTTCAATTTTGCCGATAACTCGCGCCTTCAATCCGTGTTTTCTGTTGAAATTGGAAAATTCTAACAGAGGTGTGTTTCCGATTAAATCGGTAAGATTTTTTACTATTCGTCCCATTGTTGTTTTTTTTATAAAATTGTTAAATAAGTAATTTCTTTTGTTTAGCGTTGCAAAGGTACGGTGTTTTAAAAATATATACAATACCATAAAAAGGGTATTTTTGTTTATAAAAAAACTTCCCTTTGAGTTTCTGAGTCAAAAGGAAGTTTTTTTATAACATTAACCTGTTGTTTTACAGTATTATAAATGTTTTATTTGAAGTAACCTGCAACTGCTTCATTAGGAATCATTTCTTCTTTGAAGATGTATGCGCCTGTTTTTGGTGACTTTAGCATCTTAATCACTTTGGAATAAGAGCGTCCTTCGGATTTCTCGCGGTATCCCGCCACTGTTTTCTTTGCCATTGTTTATGCGTTTTACTTGATTTCTTTATGAACTGTTACTCGTTTCAGGACAGGATTGAATTTTTTGAGCTCAAGTCTGCCGGTCGTATTTTTTCTGTTTTTTGTAGTGATATAGCGGGAAGTACCCGACATACCGCTGTCTTTATGTTCGGTACATTCGAGAATTACCTGAACCCTGTTTCCTTTTGCTTTCTTTGCCATTTTATGATTCCTCCTCAAATTATAAGTTGATATAACCTTTATCGGCAGCGCTTTTCAGGGCGGCATTTAAACCGATTTTATTGATGGTTCGCAGACCGTTGGCAGACACGTTGAGTTGAATCCAACAATCCTCTTCTACCCAGTAGAACTTCTTTTTGAAAAGGTTGACGTTGAATTTGCGTTTCGTTTTCAAGTTTGAATGTGAAACATTGTTGCCTGTCATAGCCTTTTTTCCGCTAATTTCACAGATTTTCGACATCTTCGTATTATTTTAATTATTATTTCTTTGAATAACAGTAAACTAACTTGCTTAAAAGTACTTTGATTCACTTTATGAGCCTGCAAAGTTAAATATAATTTTTTTCCTACACAAACAAAAATGGGAAAAAATTCTTTTGGTGAATAAAAATTTAAATTTTCTGTAACTTTTTTATATCACTTTGTGCCAAGTCGGAAAAAAGCAGAAGCTCCACTCAATGATTGGGCGAGGCTTCTGCTTTTACTTATTCCTTCAGTGTTTTCTTTGCCGTGCCATCGTCATATCTGATGATATACACGCCGTATTCAGGCTCACAGGTGAGTTGCTGACCCTGTAAGTTGTAATAGCCGATTGGGTTGGCAGGTGTATCGGCGACATTTTCTATCGCCGTTTCTGACTTCTCTATAATTGTGCCAAATTCTTTCCAAACATCTGCTGATTGATATAATTCCTTCGTGCCGTCAGGAACAATGAGAGTGGCGGAAGAAACAGGAACTTCATAAAATGGGGAATCGTAGTCGTCTGAAGATGCTCGCACAGGCGAACACGGCATTAGCATTGTCGATTCATACAGATCGTTATAAATGACCAATGGCGTTTCCCATTGAACTTCTACTTTTTGTAAAGAAGTACAGTGATAAAAAGCATGATAACTGATTGCAACAACATTCTTTGGAATTATTATCTGTTTCAAACTTGTACAACTTTCAAATGCACGTTCCCTAATTTTTTCCAATTCACTTGGCAAAGTTATATTGGTAAGTTTAGTACAACCTGAAAAAGTAGAATTTTTAATCTCTTTAATTTCTTCCGGAATAACAATATCTGTTAGTTCGCTGCAATTTACAAAAGCATAACATTCAATGTCTGTAACACTGTTGGGAATAATAATACCAATCAAGCCTTCACAGCCATCGAATGCACCTCCTGCAATGCTATTGACTTGACTTTGTGGAATTGTAAAACTGCCCTGTTTTCCTGCAGGATACTGTATCAAACTCAAATCCTTACTATAAACTATGCCATCTTGAGAATAAAAAAGCGGATGTGTTTCGCTGACATCAATATTTGCTATTCCTGTACATCCCCCGTAAGCATCTGTCATATTTGTGATGTTATCAGCAATATAAGCGCTTGTCAAATTTTTGCAGCCTTTGAAAGCCCCGGAAATATTAGTAACATTTTCCGGTATAGTAATATCTGTCAAACTTGTACAATCCACAAATGCATTAGAAATGTCCTGCACTGTGGAGGGTACACCGCCATATCGTGAGAACACCACATCTCTCATGTTTTTACAATTATAGAAAGCATAATATCCGAGACCTGAAATACCATATTCAATCACTATGGATTTTATGTCATCCTGGTAGTACCATGGGGATGAGTGAATCACACAGCCGCTATAGGAAAACCGAGGCATAACGCCATTTCCACTAACAGTCAACACACTGTCTTCAAGAATCCACAAAAACTCACCATTGTCGCCAAAAATTCCGCCTTTCTGTGCAAAAGTTGCATTGAAAGAAAGTGAGAGGCAAATAAATAAAAAATAAATTGTTTTCATAATGGTTGTTATTTAATTTATTAAAAGAAGACCTTATAAATGGATTTGCAAAGTTAAACATAATTTTTTTGATTACTTTTCTAAACAAATTCCGAATATTATTGTTAAATAGATAAGTGAACGTTTAAATTAGTTGAAGTGAAGAGGCCGTCCTGAAAAGGGCGCCTCTTTTTTTTGTTTTACTATCTAAAGTTATATAGTATCCTGTTTTTGGGCAAACACTCTTAATCTTCATTTTTCTTGAATCTCCAGATTCGATCGAATCCGGGGATACAAGTTTATTTAATGCTCTTCGCAAATACATTATATTTCACTATGCCTACCTCCGATTCATATTTAAAAGAACCACAAAATTCAATATCGTCGTCTTTCAAAGCATTTTCGTAAGGTTCTCTGATAAATTTCAGTATCCTGACGTTTTTTTGCTTGCAGGAATCGGATAATAAGGAATTGGAAACATATTTTATTTTGAAAACTTTATTATAAACCAGCTGATAGTGAAAAGTCTCTAAAGTCCCTTCTATTACTGGATGTTCCGTGAATAAATACGAGATAAGAAACGCATTAAAATTCCTTTTCTGTCCATCATATTCAAAAACGTCATCCGGTTTTATTTTGGATGAAAAAAAGGAATGAAGCGTATTAAAATCATCATTACTCTTCTGTTTCGAGAACAATACTGTTGTATAAGTAATAACTCCGAATGAGAGAAGCACAAAGCAGAAAACCGTAACGAATTTTTTACTTTTTATATAACTGCCTTCTATGGCAACAAAAAACCATACAAGACCTGAAGCTGGAACCAGATAACGAAAGATAAACATCGGATGAATAATGAAAGATAACGATATTCCAATAAAAGCCGTCATCATCATGCTTGATAATCCGGAGAAAGCAAAAAAGTCTCTGTGATCTTTATTTTTTCTGAAAAAATAGAACAGAAAAACAGTGCAAAATAAAAGAGAAAACAGTCGCGTTGTTATTTTTACAGTCAAAGAATTTTGTTCAAGGAAAGATCCTACAGAAAAAATACGAAAGAAGGTAAAAAGAATCTTTCGAATACTCAGCGGACCTTCCCAAAAGTTTTCCGAGACATCGGCAAACTGACTGATTACGGTTGCAATCCATGGCAGGTATAACAGTAAGGCAAGAATTGCGACAGAAAAAACATGAAATACTTTTTTCCTGTCATGTCTTATAATATAGTATAATAATAGAATGTATTCAATTCCAACTGTCAGTCCCGCATAATAATGAGTATATGCTGCGCAAACAGCAGAGAGTAAAAACATTATCCACCATATCGTTTTGCCGTCCGAAATAATATGCCATACAGCAATGGCTGTCATCGTAACGAAAAAAAGCGCCCAACTGTACATCCTTATTTCAATACTGTAGTAAACCATATTGTTTGATGCAATAAAACAGAGCAAAAATAAGATTGCCGCCTTATCCGAAAAATGTTTTTTGAGAAAACAGGTTGAAAAGATCAGAGTAAGAACGGAAGGCAGTACGGAAACAAGTTTCGCGACGCAAATACTTTCTCCAAACAGACTAAAAGCAATTTTCAATATAAAATAGTACAGTGGCGGATGCACATCTGCCGCAGTAAGTGAAATTATATCCTGAACCGAATGTCTGACAATCGCCAGAGAAAAAGCTTCATCAAACCATATCGACCTGAATGTAGCAAGAAATATCAGTTCTGCTGCAAACATTACAATCAGTCCGGCTTCAATCAAGCTATAAAAACTTTTCCTGTTATCAATTATTCGTTTCATCATCTTATTTTTCCTCCTTTACAATATAATGTGGTCTCTGTTTCACTTCGGTGTATGTTTTAGCAAGATACTGTCCCAGAACTCCAACCGTAAAAAGTTGAATCCCGCTGCAAAATAAAATAATACAGGCTGTAGATGCCCATCCATCTACCGGGTCTCCCAACAATATCTTGCGGAAAATAATGATAGAAATGAAAAGCAGTGACGACAGAAAGAACAGTACTCCCAAAACAGAAGCCACGGCAAGCGGTCTTGAAGAAAAAGCAAAGATTCCATCTAATGAATAGATGAACAGTTTTCCAAACGACCATTTGGTTTCTCCCGCCGCCCGAGGTATGTTTTCGTATTCAAACCATTTTGTCTTGAAGCCTATCCATGGAAATATTCCTTTTGAGAATCTGTTACGTTCGTTAAGCGACAGGACTGCATCAAGGTATCTGCGGGACATCAGCCTGAAGTCCCGCGCTCCGTCGACCACTTCCATGTCGGTAAATTTCGCCATGATGCGATAAAAACATCTGGCAAAAAAAGATCTGATTGCAGGTTCTCCTCTGCGAGTTACCCGCCTTGTTCCCGCGCAGTCAAATTCGCCTGACGAAACTGCCTGAAGCATTGCCGGTATAAGCGCCGGAGGGTCCTGCAAGTCAGCGTCCAGCGTTACGGCATAGCGTCCTCCGGCTTTTTGCAGTCCGGCTAACATGGCGGCTTCCTTTCCGAAATTTCTTGACAATATAATATAATGTACATTGTCATTATTCAGAGCCAGTTCCTTCAATACATCGGCTGTCGCATCTCCGGAGCCGTCATCTACGAAGATAAATTCACTTGTGAATGTTTTTTCTCCGTTCATCACTCCCGCTGTTTCGCGGTAGAACAGAGACAGTGTAGCCTCTTCATTGAAGCATGGCACGACAAGAGAAATATCTACATCGGTTTTTGGTTTCATTTACTGTTATTATTTTTGTGGTTTAAAAATTAAACAGGGAACTGTCAAAAAATAAGACAGCTCCCTGTTTGTGAATAAAAAAATAATACTTATCTTCTACGCGCGCGTGTACACGCGCGTAAGTACTTTGTAATATATTGTGTGTGTGTGTGTGTGTGTGTGTGTGTGTGTGTGTGTGTGTGTTTAACAAAATATCCGAGACCGCCAAATTACTGGCGGGGAATAATGCGGTATTTGTATTTATTTTTCTCATTACGGGGGCAAAGGTAATATGAAAAAATTAAACTGCCAAAATGATTTGGGAAAAACAGAAAATTATTTTATACCTTTGCGTATAGTTTTAAATAAAACTTGGTTTGAAAGATAAAGTACTTTGAAACGTATAGACTTATATAAAAAAATCTATGAACTGGTTTGATATTTCTGTTTTGATCTGTCTTGGAATCGGACTTGTAAAGGGTCTGTTCGACGGTTTTGTTAAGCAACTTATCGCTTTGGTTGCTTTGATTTTGGCGTTTGTTTTTTCGGGAACAGCAGCGGATTTGATTCGCAATCTTATGGAAAATACACTGCATTGGACAGTCCATCTAAATCCTTCTGTGATAAATGTGTTATATTACATTGTTGCATTTTCGATTATTGTTGCTGTGTTTACTTTGCTTGCTGTTTTGGTGGACAAACTTGTAAATATTACACCGGCAGGAGTAATCAATAAAATTGCAGGCGGCATTTTCGGTGTTGTGTTATGGATTCTTTGTTTGAGTTTTATACTCAATGTTTTTTCTGTTTTTGATTCTGAATCAAAAATTATCAATAAAAATATTCAGGAGCAGTCAATCACGTATAAGCCATTTAAAGCAGCATTACCAACTATTCTGCCTCTCATCAAAAAATATTTGCAATAAAAAGACTTCCCACTTGATATACTGTAAAACTTAAAATCCAGGCGAGCGAAGTAGTGTAGAAAACTGCGAACAGCGCCCATTTCCACGAGCCTGATTCGTTTTTGATAGCTGCAAGCGTGGCTATACAGGGAAAATAAACGAGAATAAAAAGCAACATAGAGATAGCGGTCAGAGGAGAAAATACAAGTTGTCCGTCTGCGCCGCGCTCTGTTTGCAAACGTTCTTTAAGAAGGACTTCGCTTTTATTTTCTGTTTCTCCTGCATAGATTATACCCATCGTGCTGACTATGATTTCTTTTGCTGTCATTCCTGATATAAGGCTTGCGCTGATTTTCCAGTCGAAGCCAAGAGGACGCATCACTGGCTCTATAAAACGTCCAATCTGTTCGATATAAGAATTACGTTCCGGGTTTTCTGCAGAGTTTCTTGGATAATATTCCAAAAACCAGACAACAATGGAAGCGATTAAGATTATTCCTCCCATTTTATGTAGATACTGTTGCGTTTTGTCCCAGCAGTGGCGACTCATCGCTTTCAGGGTCGGCATTCTGTATGGCGGAAGTTCCATTACAAATGGCAAGTCTTCGCCGCGAACAAGGAACTTTTTAAAAATTCTTGCCATAATGATTGCAAGAACTATACCGGTAATATACAGTCCAAAAAGCACAAGACCGCCGTTATGCGGAAAAAATGCGCCGACAAGAAGAATATAGACAGGCAGTCGAGCCGAACAGGACATTAGCGAATTGACGAGTATAGTAATCAGACGAATGTTTCGACTTTCTATTATCCGGGTACTCATGATGGCGGGAACATTACAGCCAAAGCCCATCACGAGAGGAATAAATGATTTTCCGTGCAGTCCCATCTTCTGCATAAATCTGTCCATAATAAACGCGGCACGAGCCATATATCCCGTATCTTCCATAAAAGAAATGAACAGATATAAGATTACAATGTTTGGAAGAAAGACAATAACAGAGCCTGCTCCACCGATGATTCCGTGTATTAACAAGTCTTTGAACTGTCCTTCTGGCATAGCGCCGTCGAGAAGCTTTCCAAGAGCTGAAACTCCTGATTCTATCCACGTCATAGGGTATTCGCCTAACAGGAAGGTACATTCAAACATAAGAAACATGAACAGAAAAAATAAAGGAAAGCCCGCCATTTTGTTGATGACTATTTTATCAATCCGATGAGTAACTGCAAGTTTATCTTTTGCACCTTCACGAAAGGTTTGTTTCAGGGCGCCGTCAATAAAGCCGTAGCGAGCATCTGTAAAAGCGGTTTCTACATCTTCTCGAAAATCTTCTCTGATGTATGAGGAGTGTATATCGCGCTCTGCCAGAATCTTTTTTGAGTCGGGCAACGATGCTATCATCGATTCGCCGTGTTTATCTCCTTCAAGCAGCAGAATACTCAGGTAGCGTCGCGAAATATCAATGCCAAGTTCTTTTTGTTCATTCAACAGACGTTTGACGTGCTTGATGCCTGTTTCTATTTCTTCACCGTAATTTATATGGATATGTCGGGCAATATTGTTGCGCCGCTCGTATACTTCAATGACTGTATCGAACAGTTTATCAATACCTTTGCCTGATTTGGCGACAGTCGGAACAAAAGGATAACCAATCATTTCTCCTAATGACTGATAATCAAATTCGGCGCCTGATTTTTCGAGTTCATCATACATATTGAGCGCCACGACAACTGTGGCGTCCATGTCAATCAGTTGTGTTGTAAGATAAAGATTGCGTTCAAGGTTTGATGCTGAAACGACATTGATGATTATATCTGGTTCGCCTTCCGCAATATGATTTCTGACATAAGTTTCTTCCGGAGAATATGTTGACAGTGAATATGTCCCCGGCAAATCTACAAGATTGAAAGTATAACTGTTATGGTGGAATTTGCCTTCTTTGGCATCGACTGTAACTCCGCTGTAATTTCCTACGCGTTCGTGAGTTCCGGAAGCAATATTGAACAGCGAAGTTTTGCCTGAATTTGGATTCCCGACAAGTGCGACATTGATAATTCGACTTTCTTCGTCAGCTACAGCACGCAAATGTTCTTCATCGAGAACGGGATTACTGTCAGGCGCTTCTTTTTCAGTGAAACCGTGATTGTAACTTTCTTCCGTAACTATTTCTATCAATTCGGCTTCGCTGCATCTTAGTGATACTTCATAATCCATTACTCGATACTCTGTCGGGTCTTTCAGCGGCGCTTTTGTAAGCATTTCCACTTTTTTCCCCTTTACAAAACCCATCTCGATAATACGTCTGCGAAATGCTCCCCGCCCCCGTATTTTAGTAATGATGCCACTTTGACCATGTTGCAGTTCTGATAGTTTCATCTGAGTATCTAAAAATTGTACAAAGGTATATCTTTTTCAGTAAATATGCAATAGCAAAAAGTCAGTAAAAATATAAGATAGAATGACAAACAGTATGTACTAATTTTGGTCAAACCGGTTGGGACTCCGGAAAGAGCGCTTTTTTACGTTTTTATCAGTTTAAAATAGAAAAAATGACTCTTTCTTGTCTCCCAAACAGTTTGGGAGAGAAAAAATGACTCTTTTTTGCATCCCCAACAGTTTGGAAGAAAAAACAGTATTCTTTCTGGAGTAAAAAGCTCTTTGGGAGAGAAAAAAGTATTATTGCCGGCTTATTTACCTTATTGAGAAGGAAAAAAGCTTTCAAAAAAGTCGCTATATTTGCTCATATTTCTAAACTATTTTTTTTTTCAAATAAAATTAATTACCTTTGTGCGATTTTTAATAACAAACTGATGAAAAAAATCTTTATTACAATTTTATCTTTATGTTTCTGCTCCTCAATTTTGTCGCAAGAAACAGCAACAGATACGGCTACGGCTACGGTCGATACCTTCATGTTCTCACCGGTAAAAGTCTTGCCGATTACATCTATAAAAAATCAGTCGAGTAGCGGTACTTGCTGGTGCTTTTCAGGAATTGGAATGATAGAGTCAGAGTTAATTCGCACAGGAAAAGGTGAATACGATCTTTCCGAAATGTTTGTCGTATACAAAAACTATGCAGACAAGGCTAAGAAATTTGTCCGTATGCATGGCGCAACCAACTTTTCGGCTGGCGGCTCATTTGCAGATGTGTTCGAATGTCTGCGCGATTATGGTATTGTTCCCAACAGCGTTCAACCCGGACTTGAATACGGCGACACAATTCATAATCACGGCGAATTAGATTTATTAACCAAATCTTATATCGACGCAATCATAAAGAATCCCAATCGAAAACTATCATCAGTCTGGTTCAAAAGTTATAGCGGAATACTTGACTCTTATCTGGGAAAATGTCCCGAATCGTTTGAATACGAAGGAAAAACATATACTCCTCAATCTTTTGCCAAATCACTCGAAATCAATGCTGAAGACTATGTATCAATCACTTCGTTTACACATCATCCGTTCTATACACAGTTCCCGATAGAAGTCCCCGACAACTGGCGCTGGGCTTTATCCTACAATTTGCCTTTGGATGAAATGATGCAATTGATTTACAATGCTGTAAACAGTGGTTATACAGTTGCCTGGGCGTCAGACGTCAGTGAAGCAGGATTCCGTGCAGGAGTAGCCGTCATTCCTGATTTGGAAGCATCCGAAGGTCCGGGAAGCGATCAGGCTCACTGGCTTAATCTTTCGACCAAAGAGCGAGAAAACTTCGTGAAAAACCTGAAAGGTCCGGTGCCGGAAAAGAAAATCACTCAAGCGATGCGCCAAGAGGCTTTCGATAATTTCGAAACAACCGACGATCATGGAATGTTGATTTACGGTACAGCTAAAGATCAAAACGACAATTTATATTATCTCGTAAAAAACTCGTGGGGAACAGACAACAAATATAAAGGCACGTGGTATGCCTCCACATCTTTTGTAGCCTATAAAACGCTCAATATTGTCGTGCATCGCGACGCCGTACCGAAAGAAATCAAAAAGAAACTCGGGATAAAATAAGTATAACCGCGAGGCAAGGGAAATGACACTCCGGTTTGATTACAAATAATATTTATGACGGAAATTATTAATACGCTTTTGATGCCATCAGCGTGGCTTGCACTGTTAACCCTGGTTTTTCTCGAAATAGTGCTGGGGATTGACAATATTATGTTTTTGTCGATCATTACCAGTAAATTGCCTGCTCATCAACAGAAAAAAGGACGGTTTATCGGACTTGGACTTGCGATGTTCGCCAGAATACTTTTACTGTTCAGCATTTCACTGCTGATGAAACTGACAACACCGCTTTTTGGCATCAATTTAGTCTGGATTGAATGTAATGTTACAGGTCAAAGCCTTATTATACTTGCAGGCGGTTTATTCCTGCTTTACAAAAGTATTAGCGAAATTCACGACAAATTAGAAGAAAAAGAACATACAATCCGCACTTCACGAAAAAATACTTTTTCAATGATTATAATACAGATAGTGCTGCTTGATATTGTCTTTTCACTTGACAGTGTTCTAACCGCGGTTGGTATGGTAAGTATTAACGACTACGGACAAATTGGTGCAATGACAATAATGTCGCTTGCTATTGTTGCTGCAATCGTTGTGATGATGGCATTTTCGGGAGCAGTGAGCAGATTTGTAAACGAACATCCTTCAATTCAGATGCTGGCGCTTTCGTTCCTTATACTCATCAGCGTAACACTGCTAATTGAGGCTGGAAATCTTTCGCATCTTGTGATATTTGAACGTCGTATAGAAGAAGTGCCGAAAGGTTATATTTATTTCGCTATCGGTTTTTCTCTGTTAGTCGAAACATTGAATATAAAGCAGAGTAAAAAGACGGAATAGATTTTTTTTTATCTTTTCTTTCTAATAAATATATCTTGTACGTTATTGAAGTCGCGGCGGAACTGAATACCAAATCCCTGCGTCATTTCAGGACGAGGACTTAAATAACGATAATTGTAATGATTGAAGAATTTTAATCTTATATTTCCATTCTTTTGAAGCAGATATTCCAAATCAAAATCGCCGATAAGAGGAATATTGCTGCGATTTTCGTCATGCAAATATGGACGGTCGATATATCCGAAATTGCCATTGATAAGCAATCTGTCGTCGAGCAGTCGCGATGATAGCAACAATTCCATTTCGGTACTTGTCTGTTCCTGTTCGTAAGATTGATGATATTTTGCCCCGACTTGAAACTTGTCGCTCAACGTACCAAGCATTTGTGATAGTTGCGACGACAACGTGGAAGTGAAGTATGACATATTATTATTTACTTGCGAACCTTCGCGCATATATTCGGGTGAAGTATAAAACCGACTCAACACCAGCAAATAAACAAACTGCTGACTCAACATATCGTCTGTTCTGATATAACTTTTTACCTGACGGTTGAGTTCTGCTGTTGAGTTAGGCAAATCAATGTCGAAAGCGATACCAGGGCGGTTGAGCGCACCATTAAGTTTCAAAACGCAGTTCACCGGGATATTGCTTTTTGCGCTTTGCTGCTGTTCAACGAGTCGCTGGTCAAGGTCGCCAAGATTTGCCTGTACGGTATAGTTAGCGGTAATATTCAATTCCGCAATATATGGGTCGCCACTGAACGAAACCGTGCTGCCTTCTGTTATATCAAAATTACGGTAAATCGCTTGGTAAAGACCGTAATTATATTTTCCTCTGTCAATAGTATAAGTGCCGAATACCCGCAACGGAATCTTGTCTCCGTATTGAATTTGCAAGTTCCCGTTTCCGTAACCACTTATTTTATCTCCCGACACCGGATCCATCACCATATCAAGTGTTGCCTGTTGATTTGCCTCAAGCATAAGGTTAAGGCGCAATTCCGTACCTTGTTCATTTGCTGTCGAAACAGCAGTAACTGATTGTTGATCAGCAGTCGTCTTTGTTTCTGCTGAATCTTTCTTATTTGAGACGAAACGTATAAAATCGTAATCGACAACATCAGGTGCTTCCATAAAATTGAGCGACATTCTGGTATTTGCCGTATTGCGAAGCGAAACGGCAATATTGATAATGTTTTCTGTTCCTTCCAATCGAGCATTACCTGTACCGAAAGCAGTGCCGAAAAAAGTTGGATTCAGGTTTCTGTCGGCGTTATAAACCATGAAATCATCGAAAGAAACATCAGCGAGAAAATGAAAATCGGAAAACAAATTATGCTTGACGTAAGCGTTTGCCAATGCCGTTTTCCCTTTTTCATCAAAAATACGCACATTTTTTATTCTGATTTCATCAGGCAAACAGTAAACAGTATCGCTGAATGTGTAGTAAGTGTTCAGAAAATCAATACCGAAGCGGCATTTGTGAGCAAAAACAGTTCCTTCTACAGTAGGATCGTTCAAATTACCGAACAATCTCAAATGTCCGGAAAAACTGCCGTCAATATCTTTTGCAACTTTATTAAGATATTTTCGTAAAAAACGTGCATTTGCACGGTCAGCGTCAAAATTTATTGATAAAGTCTCGGAACCAGGATAAATCACACCGTCAATATTTACTTTTGAATCAGACTTTTGCACTATGCCTTTCATAATCACACCCTGATTTTCACTGTCCCAAGTTCCAGTCAAGTCCAGGTCGCCAAAAAGTCCCCGATTGAACGAGAAATCTTTCACGCCAAGGTGAGTCGAAAGTATGCGCGTCTTGTAAATATCTTGTATATAAACGTAGCCCGTAGCATTTCCGCCAAATTCCAATGCTTTAATATTTAATGAATTAAATATATATTCCAAATCAACATCATTCAATTCCACTAGCAGTTTTCTGTCGGGATTATGGGCTATTACTCCGTCAATTTTCACAAATTGTTTGTTATGAGTTGCTTGCAAGTTTTTAATGGCTATTCCTTCAGTATCTACAATTATGTGCGTAGGCTGCAATGTCCATAAAGAATCGTTGAAAACCATATTTGACTTCTTTATTTGAACATCAACGTTAAGCGGCTCATTTTCCGTATTGCGTAAAAGCAGTGTCTTGAAATTTATTTGTCCGCGATATGCATTGTCTTTCTGTCCCCAATCGAACAGCGTATTTATTTGATTATCTGCGGCATCAAAACCGACATAGAACGGCATACGTCCATTTTTGCGATGCAGACTTGTTCCGTTTACTTTTAGCGATGCAGTATCAGTCCTGTTATTTAGAGCAACATCAACATTTGAGATTGTAGATTTGCCGATAGTCAGCAACGGAATATCTACATCTAAATCGAAACGGTTGTAAAAACTATTGTAATGCCCTGTAATCAACGTTTTATCGCGGAATGCAAAAGGCAAAGACATAACGTCGGATATTTCCTGCATATCTTCTACCACTAGATTTAACGAAAAGGTATTTGCAATGCCATTCGTTTTTTTCGTTTGTGATTTGAAAATGGCAGGAAGATAAGCTGCAAACGTATTCTTAATATCGGGAACAAGAGTGGCAAAATTGTAATCACCTATCAATTCGCCTTTTAGCAAGCGCGAATTGATAGTCAATACCCGTTCTTCACTCCGTTTTTCCGATTGAACGTAAAGTGTATCAAGCAAAAATTCTCCTTTATTTGTCTTTATAGACAGATTTTTCAGCACAACGGCGCCAAAAATATTATCGGCATTGTTTCCTGCAAAATCTGCTGTCAGTCCAAACGAAAGCGTCAAGTCTTTGAATTTATCCGTAAGATTAAGTCTATTTGGATGTAAATCAGTTATATTAGCCGAAAAATTAAATTCAGAATCATCTTCGCGAATTTGAAATAGCCCTTCGGTGTCAATTTTCCCATCAGGCGTATTGATACTCAAAATACCGTTATAACTGTCAGGCGAAAACTTCCCGTTAAGTTCGATGTTTTCATAGCAGTATCCTTTGTAGCAAAGCTTTTTAACAGTTCCGTCAACCAAACCCGCTAAATGTTTGTCTGCCTGCTGTGAAGCATCAATTCGCAAGTCGAATGAAGAATTGCCGAAACAGTTGTTGTTCATAAGTATAGCCAAATTCAGACTATCGGAACGGACCTGTCCGCGAATGAAAGCCATTTCCCGCCTGCCTGCCTCAATATTCATCAAAAGCGTTCCTACAGCAGATTTCAGCGTTCCGGTAGAAATAATAAGACTTGGCGAACCGCTCACTTCACCTGTATAGTGAATGGTTTTCATTCTGTAAATCTGCTTTGGCAACTTAACAGAATTTTCACTAAAATTGTTTATTATCAGATTGATAGCATCAGGCGTAAAGTATGAATTATCAATATCAACATAGATAAATTTTTCTTCGGGGTTATCAGAAAGAATATCTCTCGTTTCGGCAGAAGTATTGATTATCAGGTCATCACCCATTTGGATATGCAGTCCTGAAACAGAAATATCGCTCAAAGATCCTTTGAAATCGCCACGAAAATCAATTCTGTCATCAAAATAGGCAAATGAAGGGAAAAAGGCGCTTATTTCATTGAAATAAATCTTTGAATCGTTGATTGTAAGTTTGAAAGGAATTTTTTTTATCTGTATCCGCTGTCCGTTTTCATCGCGAAAAGTGAATGAAATATCAGAAAAGGAAAATTCAGAATCATCAAGTTTTGCCTGCAAACTGCTAATTGTAGCATTGTCTTTGTTCACCTTCAAATCAAAGTTCAAATCATTCAGTTTCAAACCTTCGCTTGCTGTAAAACTGAGTTGTTTAACGTCAATTCCTATTTCTTTTCCATCATAGTACCCAAAAACTATTTTTGTAGATATATCGTTTACAAAAAAGGATTTAGAATTAAATTTTCCAATATTTACGGGAGTATCTCTTTCTTGATAAGAGAATTTTCCTCGCCGAAGAATAAGTTTTTTTATTTGAATATCAACTGATTCTGGCTTTTTTAGGGTATCTTTTTCAAAAAAAGCATCAATGACAGGTTGAATGTTCAGCGGCGCATCGGCCGTTTCACGAGAAAGATTAAACTCAAAAGTAAAAATCTGACATGTGCGGAAACGTAGTTTTTTTTTGAAAAGTGGCAAAATATCAAATCCTACAGCAATTCGCTTAGCTTTCAATAATGTTTCGCCTGACAAATCTTCTACATATACATCTTTAATTATCAGCTCACCTAAAAAGCCAGGCTCAATTTGTTTAATTTCAACTTTCGAGCCTATTCTGTTTCCAAGATATGCGGATACCTTTTGCGAAGCAAATCGTTGAACAAAAGGAATTTGCAACAGAAATACAGGTAATACGTAAAATACACAAATAAAAATCAGTATGCCCCAAACGATGCGCTTTATGTGTTTCATTGCAGCAAAGATAGTAATTCTTTTTGTAATCGGTCTATTGTTTTCGAAAATTTCTTTGCGCCTCTTCGTTGAAATGATCTGCATCAAAAAAGTCTTCCGTAAACCATGCCGCCAGTATTAATTTATGTTTTCGTAAAAACAATGGAGATGAAAACCATAAATCTTTCTTTGAGGCACTATGAAAAAAACGCAAAAATAATGGCTGTCTCCTAAAAACAGCCATTATTTTTTTAGAGAATAAAACCGGTATGTTTATTGTGGTTTTATGTTAAGTCTTGCGTCTTTATGTACTTCAAAATGACTGTTGATAACAGTTCTGCCGGTGGCATGCAATTCCAATTGTGCAGGTCCCTTAACAAACACGCTACCGGCACGAATATCGCCGCAGTAATTGATTGTTTTATCATTATAAAAAATTCCCGAAACTCTGTACGGATATGCGCAGACGGATTGAACAGCGGCGTAGGCATTCAATACTCCGTGTCCCATTTGAGAGTTCCATGTGCCATTCGATATTCCTGATGTTATTTGATAATTATATCCTCCTGCTTTTTTTGCTGTTGATTCAATAATATTTGCAACTTCTTGCTGTGTCAAACTGGGATTCACAGATAAAATCAGCGCAGCAACAGCCGAAACTTCAGGAGCAGCGCATGAAGTACCGCCAAAGTAACCAGTATAAGCATGGTAGTTTGTTCCTGAATTGGGAAAAGTGGTGCCATTAAGGGCAGCATAACAATCTCCTGTCCTTTTCCATGTATTGTCACCTGCCGTACCTGGCATATCAATAGTCCAACATTCAAATGATTCGGTCGATATACAGCAAGAATAAGCCCGGTGAGAAGGTGCCACAATATCAACAATCTGACGATATGAACTGCTTAAATTGGACGTAGGACTATAATCGGACTGTTCATCATACCTGTCTGAAGCTCCTACTGTAAGTACCCCTTGTACATTCACATTGGAAGGGAATTGAACATAGCCATTATTCCCCTGCACATGAGCTGCTGTATTACCAGCCGAGAATACAACTACACAACCTTTTCCTCCCCGTCCATTGGTCGTGGCATCCGAAATGGCATCTACTATAACAGGGTAAAGATTGGGATTACCACTATTATAGCCCCAACTATTTGAAATAATATATGCACCATTGTTTTTTGCAAAAGTAATAGCGGCAGCAAGTTGGGCAGAACTTATACCGTCACCGTCCGAATCAAATATTCTAACCGGCATAATTTTACAGTTCGGTGCAATACCGGCGACTCCTTCACTATTGTGTGATGCGGCAATAACTCCTGCACAGGAATTTCCATGATTGAAATCTCCTGTTGGTGATGGATCATTTGCACTACCATCTGCAAAATTACTTCCATTTAACCGAACTTGCCGTGTATTAGGCAAATCAGGATGATTGGATGTAACACCTTGATCAAGAACGGCTATTACTACATCGCTACTCCCTTTTGTAATATTCCATGCTTCAGGGGCATTAATATCTGCTCCTGCCGTACCGGAATGACCATTAAATGTTTGCCCCGTATTGTGCAGATAAAATTGATTCACAAAATATGGGTCCGAAGGAATAGAGTGCGTTTCTATTTTGGCTATAAAGTTAGGATGGCTATACTCTACCAGCCCGCTTAGCTGGTATCGATTGGCCATTTCCAGCGCATCTTGGTCAACAGATACTGACATAATAAGGTATAATTCCGTTTCTTGCTTCAAAACAGCAGGATGTTTTTTTATCCATTCATCTTTTTGTTGTCGGGAAATATCAGATTTAAACTTTACCACAAACTCGTCTGTCATACCCATTTCCAAACCATCATCAGTAACATACATCGGTTGAACGGATTTCACGCCATTTGTTTGTAGCAAAGTTTTCCTCAATTCCTTTGTCTGTAAATTGTCCAACGTTAGAATACAAATACTGTCGTTTGTAAATTCTACCTCTACCGTGTTTATCAAAGATTTGATATTGGCAATATCATCTTTTTTAAAACCGACCATGAATTTGTTTTCTATCTCATTGAGGTACATTTTTTCATCATACGCATAATAATATTTTTCTCCCATTGGCTTAGCAAAGCAAACTTGGACTGCAAAAAAGGACAACAAAAACAACGACGTAATATGTCTTCGATTTTTCATATATCAAAATTTTACTTGTTGTTTATCACTTTTTCTGCCCAACCTGATGAACTTCTGACGACAAGAACTTTGCTTTGTATTCCATCAAGCGATAAAGAATGACTTGCATAGCCACTATACAACAATGTGCCAGAAATAGAATAGAGAGAAACCTTTTCATTTGCAGGTAAATTTAAATACAAATTGCCCATGTAAACAAAAGATTTACGACTATCTTCAATATTGTCAATGTTCGTTTGTCCTAGACCATTGCTTACTTCTATAGATGAAATAAAGTCAGGATGACTAAAAATAACAAGTCCGCTTTCTTGAAAAGCATTTGCAATGTCCAAAGCATCGCTGTTTCGGGAAACAGACAATTTTGTATAGTTGTCATTTTCGTTCAAGACAGAAACATCGTATTTTGCATAAAGGTCTTCAATCTGTTCTCTTGATGCATCTTCAATAAATTTCACCACAAATTGGTCGGTAATTCCAACTTCCAATGTAATTCTTTTATCATAATCATCCACGCATACATAGACGGGTTGAATTGATTTAACATCCTCTTTATCAGAAAGAGCATCTATTATGCTTTCAAGAGGGACGTTTACTTCAAAAATTGCAGTTGCAACTTCGCTTTTTATCCATTTTATTTTAGCATTGATAGATGATAAATAGTCGCTAATAGAACTTTTCGCACTCTCTTCTGCACTGATAATAAATTTATCTTGAACTACACTTAAAGAATTTTTCACGTCATAAGAGTAATAATATTTACATTTATCATCTTGCGCAAACCCGCTCACACAAAAAGCAAGCATCAGCACTAAGGTAAAAATTTTAGTTTTCATAACAGTAATTTTTTACTTTGTTAGGATCATTTTTTTTGTATCCACCTGCCTGCCATCGGCAACCAGAGTGTATGAGTAGATTCCTGCCTGAAGGTCGGAACCTTTAACCAGGACTGCGCCGGATGTATCCGCCGCATACGTTTTTATCAACTTGCCCTGAAGGTCGAAAATGTAAATCTCGGCTGTTTTAGTGTTTTCGGGCAGTTGATAACGGATTTCAGTGTTTTCCGTAAACGGATTAGGAGTGTTCTGATACAGAGCGGCAGACTGTACGGCAACTTCATCCACATCAGTTGTTCCCTG
>JAIRYM010000084.1 GCA_031267615.1 Dysgonamonadaceae bacterium | reverse complement strand
TG
The DNA here is from genome assembly GCA_031267615.1 of Dysgonamonadaceae bacterium. Lineage (GTDB taxonomy): Bacteria > Bacteroidota > Bacteroidia > Bacteroidales > Azobacteroidaceae > Azobacteroides. The sequence goes on along the minus strand of JAIRYM010000084.1, from coordinate 22,412 downwards.
TCCTTTCGTGTCCTTTTTATGCGCGTATCCATATTCCAAAACAACGGAAAAAGCAATGTATCTGCTTACAGATGTGCCTTTTGTCTTATCCCTGTCCTACTTTGTCTGCTTAACCGTTTTTCCTGTATAAGTCCCCGTGGGGACAGAGGCTGTGCGTCTCTGTTTTACCTCTGTCCCCGTGGGGACAGAGGCTGTGCAACTCTGTTTTGCCTCTGTCTTTTAAAGGACTGAGCGCTCGCAATTATGCGCAGAGCGTGACTGCGGAATGCGTGAGGGATTGTAGCGGAAATGACGAAGGAATTGTAGCGGAAAGCCCGACGGCGAACGCAGCGAGCCGGCACGCCCAAAAGATATTTTGTAATTTTTTTTTTGTACCTTTGCTGTCTCAAAAATAACAGTAATGAGTGAATTTGTACCGGAAATTAATCGCAGGCGGACTTTCGCCATCATCTCGCACCCGGATGCGGGGAAAACAACGCTGACTGAAAAACTGCTGCTCTTCGGGGGGGCGATTCATGTTGCAGGCGCGGTGAAATCAAACAAAATCCGTAAAACCGCGACGTCGGACTGGATGGAAATCGAAAAACAGCGCGGGATTTCGGTGGCGACTTCGGTGATGGGGTTCGAGTACGAAGGGTATAAGATTAATATCCTCGATACGCCTGGACATCAGGATTTTGCGGAGGATACGTACCGGACGCTGACTGCGGTGGACAGCGTGATTATCGTGGTGGACGCGGCGAAGGGCGTCGAGGCGCAAACGCTGAGACTGATGGAGGTGTGCAGGATGCGCAGGACGCCGGTTATGATTTTTGTGAACAAGATGGACAGGGACGGCATCGAACCTTTTGATCTGCTGGATGAACTGGAACAGAGACTGCAGATAAATGCTCGCCCGCTTTCGTGGTCGATCGGTGCGGGTCCGCATTTCAGGGGGGTGTACAACATATTTGAGGGAAAACTGGACCTGTATACTCCGAGTAAACAGTTTATTACGGAGTCCGTCGAGTTTAAGGATATTGCAGGGCAGGAACTGGAAAAATACATCAGCCGTCAGGAAGCGGTGAAACTGCGCAGCGATCTTGAACTGATTGAGGGCGTGTATCCGGTTTTTCCGTCGGAAGATGGTATGAAGCGTTATCTGGCGGGGGATTTGGCGCCGGTGTTTTTCGGCTCGGCTCTCAATAATTTTGGAGTGAAAGAACTGCTCGACTGTTTTGTGCGTATTGCGCCGTCTCCGCTTCCGGTGCAGTCGGCGGAGCGAACTGTGGTTCCGGAAGATGATGCGTTTTCGGGTTTTGTGTTTAAGATTCATGCGAATATGGATCCGAATCACCGGAGCTGTATTGCTTTTTTGAAGATATGTTCGGGGAAATTTGAACGCAACAATAATTATCGCCATATACGGCTGGACAAGATGATGAAGTTTTCTCAGGCTACAGCGTTTATGGCGCAGCGAAAGGAAACGGTTGACGAGGCGTTTGCGGGTGACATTATCGGTTTGCCCGACACGGGAAACTTCAAGATAGGAGACTCGGTTACTGCGGGCGAGACGCTTCATTTCAAAGGGTTGCCTTCTTTTTCGCCCGAAATGTTCAAGTATATTGAAAATACGGATCCGATGAAAACGAAACAGCTGAATAAAGGTATAGAGCAGTTGATGGATGAAGGCGTCGCTCAGCTGTTCACTAACCAGTTTAACGGGCGGAAGATTATCGGTACGGTCGGCCAGTTGCAGTTTGAGGTGATTCAGTACCGTCTTCTGCATGAATACGGTGCACAGTGCCGCTGGGAGCCGCTCAACCTTTATAAGGCTTGCTGGATAGAATGTGATTCTGCTGAGGTTCTGGATAATTTCAAGAAGCGGAAGTATCAGTACATGGCGCTCGACAGGGAGGGTCGCGATGTATTCCTGGCGGATTCTTCATACGTGCTGTCTATGGTGCAGCAGGACTTCAAGGGAATAAGGTTTCATTTCAGTTCTGAATATTAAGACTTCATCTCCCGTTTCGGCGAATTATTTATTTAATAATCCTGCCTTATCTACGGATCCGACAACTCTGCCCGGGTTTCCAACAACGAGAGCGTAAGGGGGAACGTCTCGAGTGACAACCGTACCGGCGCCAATCATTGCATATTCGCCTATCGTTACGCCGCATATAATCGTCGCATTAGCGCCAATCGAAACGCCTTTTTTCAGCAGCGTTGATTTATATTCATCTTTTCGGGAAATAAAACTGCGGGGATTGATAACATTAGTAAATACGCAGCTCGGACCGAGAAATACATCGTCTTCACAAATGACGCCCTGGTATATGGACACATTGTTTTGTACTTTCACGTTGTCGCCCAGCTGTGCACCGGAAGCAACAAATACATTTTGCCCGATCACGCAGTTATCACCGATTTTTGCACCTCCCATAATATGAGAAAAGTGCCACACCTTCGTATTGGCACCTATCTTAGCTCCCTCGTCAATCACTGCTGTATTGTGGATGTTTTTCATATTACCTGTTGCCCTGCCAGGACTCGAACCCAGACCAGCGGAACCAGAATCCGATGTGCTACCATTACACCACAGGGCAATATTTAATAAAACGGGTTGCAAAGTTAAACATAAAAATTGGAATAGCAAAATATTTTTAGAAATAATTTTGAAGAATCAAAAAAAAGCCTTACCTTTGCAGCCGCTTTTAAGTTTCCGTGTGATGGAAAATTAGGAAGCATCTTAATTTAGAGTAACACAAAAAAGACAAAAATGAAAACATTTGCATTAACAGGTTCTCTTCGTGAGAGCATCGGCAAAAAAGCCGCAAAAGCGTACCGCAAGGCATCGCTGATTCCCGCTGTAATTTACGGCGGCTCTGAAGTAGTTCACTTCAATGTAACAAAAGACAGTGTTCGTAAGCTTGTTTACACACCGGAGGTTCAAATCGTCGACTTGATAATTGGCGATAAAAACAGTAAGGCAATCGTTAAGGAGTTGCAATTTCATCCTGTTACCGATGAAATTCTTCACATAGACTTTCTGCAAATCTCAGAAGACAAACCTGTCGTTATCGAGATCCCTGTTTCTCTCGAAGGATTGGCAGAAGGAGTGCGCGAAGGCGGTAAACTTTCGCAGGAACTTCGCAAGCTGAAAGTGAAAGGCGTCTACACCAACTTCCCCGAAAAACTGTCTATCAACGTAGAAAAACTTGGACTCGGGAAAGTTATTCAGGTAGGCGACTTGAATTTTGAAAATCTTGAAATACTCAACGCAAAAGAAAATGTTGTAGTAGCAGTCAAACTGACTCGTGCAGCGCGTGGTGCAGCCGCAACGGAAACTAAAGCATGAAACAGTTAATTGCGGGGCTGGGAAATCCGGGCGATGATTACGCCAAAACCCGCCACAACACAGGCTTTATGATATTGGACGCTTTGGCTAAAGCGTCCAATATTGTTTTCGATGTGAATCGCAGATATGGAGCTATTGCGGAGATGCGCCTTAAAAATCGTCAACTTGTCCTGTTAAAACCATATACCTATATGAATTGCAGCGGAAATGCCATTCGTTACTGGATGCAGAAAGAGAACATAGAATTGCAGAACTTACTCGTCATTGTTGATGACATAGCCTTGCCTTTCGGCGCGATTCGTTTCAAACCAAAAGGCAGCGATGCAGGACACAATGGACTCAAATCAATTCAGGACACAATTGGTACACAAGCATATAATCGCCTGAGATTCGGCATCGGCAACGATTTTCGTCAGGGTGCACAAATTGATTTTGTATTAAGTAATTTCAGCGACGAAGAACGGCAAATACTACCGCTACGAATCAATATTGCCGTAGAAGCGATAAAGTCGTGGTGTTTGCAAGGAATGGATATAACTATGAATCAGTTTAATAATAAATAGTGTTTTGTTATTTATACCTCACGATTGTCTGTTCTCTGTCGGGTCCTACCGAAACTATCTTGATACGCACACCAAGCGTTTTTTCGAGAAATATGAGGTAAGCGTTAAATTCTGCCGGAAATTCGTCTTCGGACTTTAATTTTGTCATATCTGTTTGCCAACCTGCAAGTTCGAAAAAAACAGGGCGAACTCTGTCGTCAATCTCAAACGGAAAATCTTCTGTTTCTTTTCCGTCAATTTCATACGCGACACAGGTACGAATAGTTTCAAAAGTATCAAGTACATCAGGCTTTGTCATAATCAAATCCGTAACGCCATCAATCATAATCGCATATCGCAACGCAACCAAATCCACCCAACCGCACCGGCGGGGACGACCTGTAACAGAGCCGTATTCGAAACCTCTGTCGCGCAAAGTCTGTCCTGTTGTGTCGAAAAGTTCGGTAGGAAACGGTCCACTCCCTACACGAGTACAATATGCTTTGAAGATACCGTAAACTTTTCCTATCCGTGAAGGCGCGATACCAAGTCCTGTGCAGGCGCCTGCACAAACAGTATTTGACGAAGTAACAAACGGATATGAACCGAAATCAATATCTAAAAGCGTACCTTGAGCGCCTTCTGCAAGTATGGTTTTGCCTGCACGCAGTTCGCTGTTAATAAAATTATCGCTGTCTATCAATCGGAAACGTTTCAAAGCTTCAATACCTTCAAACCATTCTTTTTCGAGCGACGCCAAGTCATAGTCGAAACTCATTTGCTGTAGAAGCGTTTCGTGGCGTGCGACAGCAGCGCGATATTTTTGCTCGAAGTTATATTCTATATCACCAACTCTCAAACCGTTACGGCTGACTTTGTCGGTGTAAGCTGGTCCTATGCCTTTACCTGTTGTACCGATTTTGTCTGCACCTTTCTGCGCCTCGTATGCAGCGTCAAGCAGACGATGAGTAGGCAAAATCAAGTGAGCTTTGCGAGATATATAAAGCCGCTTTGCAAGGTCGTTGCACGATACTTCAAGCGCTTCAACCTCCGCCTTGAACAGTGCGGGGTCCAGCACAACTCCGTTACCTATAATATTGATTTTATCGCCCTGAAAAATACCGGAAGGCACGGAGCGTAAAACAAATTTTTTACCTTCAAATTCCAGCGTATGTCCTGCGTTCGGTCCCCCTTGAAAACGTGCGATAATATCGTAATGTGGCGTCAAAACATCAACAATTTTTCCTTTCCCTTCGTCTCCCCACTGTAGTCCTAATAAAACATCAACAGACATTTTTATAATATTTTTAATTAAAAATTCACAATCACTAATAAATCGGAATAAACTCCACTATGTTTAAACTACGCTTTCAGAACAGAAAGTGGCGGAAGTAATTGTTTCTTAAAAAATTTTACCCCAAAAATCCCAGCAAAACCCCCGCTGCGACTGCTGAGCCGATAACGCCGGCTACATTCGGTCCCATTGCGTGCATCAGCAGATAGTTAGAGGAATCGTATTCCAAGCCGAGAATCTGTGAGATGCGTGCCGAGTCGGGAACGGCCGATACTCCTGCATTTCCTATCAACGGGTTTATTTTGTTGCCTTGCTTGAGGAAGACGTTGAAAAATTTCACAAACAATACTCCTGCCGCCGTGGCTATGACGAAAGACAAGGCGCCTAAACCAAATATTTTTACCGAATCCCAAGTCAAGAACTGCGTTGCCTGCGTGGATGCGCCAACAGTGATACCGAGTAGAATGGTGATTGTGTCAATCAGTGGACCGCGTGCAGTTTCTGCCAAACGGCGCGTAACGCCCGATTCCTTCAGCAGATTACCGAAAAACAGCATACCGAGCAGCGGAAGTCCCGACGGCACCAGAAAACATGTCAGCAATAGTCCGAATATCGGGAACATAATTTTTTCGGTTTGCGATACCACTCTTGGCGATTTCATGCGAATAAGACGGTCCTTTTTGTTAGTTAAAAGACGCATAATAGGCGGCTGAATTACCGGTACGAGAGCCATATACGAATATGCCGAAATAGCGATTGCCCCCATCAGATTGGGTGCAAGTTTCGACGAAAGGAAGATTGCCGTCGGACCGTCGGCGCCACCGATGATGCCGATAGCTCCTGCTTGATTGGGTTCAAAGCCCATTGAGAGGGCGATGACGTACGCTCCAAATATGCCAAACTGCGCCGCAGCGCCAATAAGCATCAGTTTGGGATTAGAAATCAGCGCAGAGAAATCGGTCATTGCGCCGATGCCAAGAAAAATCAGAGGCGGATACCATCCTGACGTAACTCCTTGATACAAAATATTTAATACCGAACCCTGCTCGTAAATACCCAACTGCAATCCTGCATCTTTGAAAGGAATATTTCCGATAAGGATTCCAAATCCGATTGGTATTAGCAACATTGGTTCAAACTCTTTTGCGATAGCAAGATAAATGAAAACAAGTCCGACAAGAATCATAACCACGTGCCCAAGCGTAATGTTGGCAAAAGAGGTATAGGTAAGGAAAGTTTGCAGGTTATCCCCTAGAAATTGAAGAAAATCCATAGTTTTTTATTCGATTATGGCAAGACTTGCTCCTTCAAGCACCGAGTCGCCTTTGTTTACTTTCACATCCTTGATTACTCCATCTCGATCGGCATTGATGACATTTTCCATCTTCATTGCTTCCAGGATAAAAAGTTTTTGTCCTTTTTTCACTGCGTCGCCTGTTTTGCAGGCCACGTCGAGGATTATGCCAGGCAACGGCGATTTGAGCGCTCCGGCAACGGCAGCTGTCTGCGGACGCGAAACTGCTGGAGCAGTTGACTGCACCGGACGTTTTACCGTTACTACCTGCTTTTTGGCAGGCTTGTTCATCTCTACTTTGTAAGGCGTACCGTTCACTTCCACATCGGCGATGGTATCCTCAATTGCGTTTATAACTACTTTATAAACGTTTCCGTTAATTGTATATTTGAAACTTTTCATCTTAATTATATCTTTTTTACTTTTAACTCGTCCCTACTTTTGCGGAATTTGCCTCAAGGTATAAATTTTTGAACTCCAAGGCGAATACTGTTTTGATTTCTCTTTTATAGTGAGGATAGTATGTTCCTCGTCGTGAAGTTCGGTAACCTCGTAAATCGCCATTGCGATGGCAGCATAGACTTCGCCCGACTGCTCAACCATTCCTGTCGCTTCTTCGTGCGAAAGTCCTGTCGATTTAGCGCGTTTATGGCTTAAATTGATGGCGATGTTACCTATCTGTTTAAATGCTAAATAGAGCAGTATCAATGCTAAAAACACAACTCCCATTGCCGTGATGGTCATACCGATACCAAATTTGTCATTGTCCTTAAAATTCTCTATTTTTTCGTTCGTGTCGAGAATTTTGTTGTTGGAACTCGGCGTAACGTAGCGTCCGTCATTGTTGTGGTCGTCAAAATACATCCACAGTTCGGTAACGTTTTTATAGGAAGTTAACGTTTTCTGTGCTTCCCTCAGGTTTTTGAGAGTCCAGCCGTCTTCTATCAGTCCGTAACTCACGTCTGCACGCTGTCCTGCGGGGACTGTAACCGAATCAATCAGTGTTCGCCCATCAGAATCGAAGAGGGCAATGAAATTCTGCTTGATGGAATCAAGCGTAAAGTTGATATGAAACGTACCTCTCGAAGGCATATTGTCTGCCCAGAAAAGCACGTGCTGGCGCGGAGGGATGATTGTCTTCACATCTCCTTTCGGTACCATGTACTGCTTGGGGTTCGACAAGTCGGATGTCAAATAGCAGCCTGCTATATTAACTGTTCCGGGTGATGAGTTGTAAATTTCAATCCATGGATGCACTTGTCCGTAATCGTCAACAAAATTTTTGTTGTTGATAACCAAGATTTCATTGATTTTGAGAGAGGTAGTGCGTTGCGCCTGAACACTTGCCGCAGCAAACATCAACATCACCAACCCTATTGTTTGTAGTTTCATCATTCTTAATTACAATGGAAGATTATCATGTTTTTTCGGCGGATTCACCTGCTTTTTGGTCGAAAGTTGTTGCAGGGCGCGAATGATGCGGAAGCGGGTGTTTCGCGGTTCAATCACATCGTCGATATAACCATATTTGGCTGCATTATAGGGATTCGCGAAGGCTTTTGTATATTCTGCCTCACGTTCTGTAAGCACTTTTGTGGGGTCATCCGATTCTTTGGCTTCTTTGGCGTAAAGTACTTCCACGGCGCCTGCACCGCCCATAACGGCGATTTCGGCGGTAGGCCATGCGTAGTTCATATCGCCGCGTAGCTGCTTGCAACTCATCACAATATGTGCGCCTCCATAAGATTTGCGGAGTGTTACCGTAACTTTCGGAACGGTTGCTTCGCCATAAGCATATAGCAGTTTTGCGCCATGTGTGATTACGCCGCCGTATTCCTGACCGGTACCCGGAAGGAAGCCCGGAACATCGACGAGCGTAACGAGCGGAATGTTGAATGCATCACAGAAACGGACAAAACGAGCTGCCTTGCGCGATGCATTGATATCAAGTACTCCGGCCAGCGATTTCGGCTGATTGGCGACAATACCGACGGAACGTCCGTTGAAACGGGCGAAACCGACTATGATGTTTTTGGCAAAATCGGCGTGAACTTCAAGAAATTCGCCTTTGTCAATGACAGCGCCGATGACTTCAAACATATCGTAGGGCTTGTTTGGGCTGTCGGGAATGATTTCGTTGAGCGAATCATCGAGACGGTCAATTGGGTCGTCATTTTCGTGGATGGGAGGTTCTTCAAGGTTGTTTTGCGGGAGGAAACCGAGAAGTTTGCGAACGAGTTCGAGTCCCGATTTGTCGTCATCGACAACGAATTGAGTAACTCCGGAGCGGGTTGCGTGTACTTCCGCACCGCCAAGTTGTTCCTGCGTAACGTCTTCCCCTGTAACTGTTTTTACTACTTTAGGACCGGTAAGGAACATGTAACTCATTCCTCTCGCCATGATGATAAAGTCGGTTAGCGCCGGAGAATAAACCGCACCGCCTGCACAGGGACCGAAGATTGCTGAAATCTGTGGTATAACGCCAGAGGCGAGGATGTTGCGCTGGAAGATTTCGGAGTATCCGGCGAGCGCGTTCACGCCTTCCTGAATGCGTGCGCCGCCCGAGTCGTTGAGTCCGATGACGGGTGCGCCCATCTGCATTGCGAGGTCCATTACTTTGCAGATTTTTTTTGCCATCGTTTCGGAGAGCGAGCCTCCGATGACGGTAAAATCCTGTGCAAAAAGATATACAAGCCGTCCTTCGACGGTGCCGTAACCTGTAATCACTCCGTCGCCGAGGAATCGTTTTTTTTCCATACCGAAGTTGGTACAACGATGTTCGACGAACATATCCAGTTCTTCAAAACTGCCTTCATCGACCAGCATTTCGATGCGTTCGCGGGCAGTGTGTTTGCCTTGGGCGTGCTGCTTTTCGATTGCTTTTTCGCCGCCGCCCAACCGGGCTTGCTCCCGATTGTCGATAAGTTCCCTTACCTTTTCCGATTGACTACTCATTATATATATTATTTTTGTTTACTAATTAACTGCACAACTCTGTAAGCACCCCTTTTGTCGTTTTTGGGTGAAGAAAAGCGATATTCAGTCCTTCGGCGCCTTTGCGGGGGGATTTGTCGATGAGTTGAACGCCCTTTGCTTCGGCTGATGCGAGAGCATCTGCAACGTTTGGTACTGCAAAAGCGATGTGATGAACGCCTTCGCCGCGTTTTTCGATAAATCTGGCGACAGCTGACTCTTCGGAAGTCGGTTCGAGGAGTTCGATTTTAGTTTGTCCGACTTTAAAGAACGCAGTTTTAACTTTCTGGTCAGCCACTTCTTCGATGCTGTAGCATTTCAGACCAAGCACTTCTTCGTAATACGGGAGACTGTCTGCTATGCTTTTGACGGCGATTCCCAGATGTTCGATATGAGAGATATTCATTTCTTATTAAGTTTAATTTTAGAATTAAAGGCGCAAAGGTACTAAATATTTTGATATAAAAAAAATATACTGTAAAAAAGAAATTTATTTACAATTGAGATGGTAAACAACCTGAAAATAATTTTTGCAGGTAAAACGGAAACTAAATTTCGCGACATTTGGCGTCCCCGACAGTCGCGGAAGCAAAACTTCGGTTTTTCTCCGTGCAAAGGCAGTCTTTTTCTATACAAACAAAATAAAACAGAAAAAAATATTTATAAAAAAACAATAAAATAAAAAAGCCTGCGTTTGTTATTAACAAATGTTTAACTTGATAATATTGTAGATATTTATGAAAAAGCAATTACTGTTCATGTTTTTGTTTATCGCACCATCTGTCGCGTCAGCACAGAACGGAGACGCCACTATTATGACCGTCAACGGGAAAGACATTAAAAAATCGGAATTTCTTTACAGTTACAACAAGAACAACACCGAAGAAACCGTTGAAAAAAAGTCAGTCAACGAATATGTTGAACTCTTCAAGAATTTCAAGCTGTGGATAGCCGAAGGCGAGTCGCAGTATATCGACACCACCCGCGCATTCCGGTCAGAACTTCAGGAATACCGTCAACAGCTGTCAAAACCATATCTGACAGAACCTGCCGCTGACGAACAGATGCTTCGTAACGAATATGAAAGAACAAAGCAGGCAGTCAAAATCAGTCATATCCTTGTCGCATTCCCCGGATTTGAAGGACAAAACATAAAAACACTTGCCAAAGACACTGCCGCTTTATACAAGAAAGCAGTTGAAATAAACAATAAAATCAAGAACGGCGAGAAATTCGCCACACTGGCAAATCAATATTCCGACGATAACAATAAAGCGCAAGGCGGACTTATGGGCTGGATCACAGGATTGCACATCGCGAAGCCGATAGAAGACGCAGCATTTACGATACCTGTCGGGAAAACAGGAATAGTTCGCAGTAACTGGGGATACCACATCCTTCGGGTTGAAGAACACATTCCTTACACCGAAGAACTCCATCTGGCACATATACTTGTCAGATGCGACAAAGATGCAGACACAGTTCAGATCGCCGATGCAGAAAAGAAAGCACAGGAAGCATACGCAAAAGTAACAGACGGTGCAGATTTCGGAGAAACAGCAGATGAATATTCAGACGACAAAACCAAAGGCGGCGACTTACAGTGGATAGACATTTTCCGCACAGTTCCCGAATTTAAGGAAACAGCCTTGAAGATGAAAATAAATGAAATATCACGTCCGTTCAGAACCCAGTTTGGCTTTCACATTGTCAAGGCACTCGAAAGCCGTCCTGTATCACCATTTGAAGAACAAAAAGAAAATATCGAAAACTCCATCAACAATTTCGGTTATTTCATACCCTTCCATCGCAGTTCTATTGATAAAATGAAAAAAGAATCAGGATTTACAAACGTTGAAACATCTTATCAGAAACTTGTCAAGACCGCAGAAACAGTTCATCCTGCCGAAGCAACTTTTGCAAACGAATTTACAGACGACAACAGCGAACTGCTCAATATCGGCGGAACGTCATACACCATTGCCGATTTTATCGTCTGGCTGAACACACACAACTTCTCGCCCAGTACGCTTTCCACCGAATTTATTGCCGACCGTTTAGAAAACTATGAATTTGAGATGCTTTACAAAAAACAGGATTCTGATTTGGAAAACAAATACCCGGAATTTCGTAATTTAATGCAGGAATATCGCGACGGCATCATTCTCTTTGAAATCAAAAATCGCGAAATATGGGAAAAAGCTTCAGCCGACACAGCCGGTTTAGCGCAGTTCTTTGCAGACAATCGTTCAAACTATACCTGGGACACCCCGCGCTTCAAAGGATATGTTGTGCTTGCAAAAGACAGTAAAACAAAAAAAGCAATGCAAAAGACAGTAAAAAAGATGAAACCGGAAAATGCAATTGCATATTTGACAGAACATTACAAAGTCGGCGATGTGTCATACGTTAAGGCAGAAAAAGGTCTGTTTGCCCGGGGCGAAAACACTTTTGTAGATAAGGAAATATTTAAGGGGACGCAAGAAGAATATCCGGAAAACTTCAGCGATTTCTTTCTTATCGGTAAAACTTTGACCGCTCCAGAATCGGCAGACGATATAAAAGGGCAGATAATTTCCGATTATCAGGATTACCTCGAAAAAGTATGGACAGAACGGCTGAACGAAAAATATCCCGTTACAATTAATCGGGAAGTAATTGATTCTCTCGTGAAGTAAATGCCTGTAAAATAAAATCAATAATAATTTCGGCTGTCAGGTTCGATGATATATTACTCTTCGAGCAAACAGAAATAATATCGGTGCAGCAACGTATCTTATTGATAATACTTATAGAGCAATACAAAAAATATCTTTAACAAACTTTAACAACAGAAAAACACAAAAAACTTTTTCTGTTTCAAAAGTTTTCTATAACTTTGCAGCCTGATTCATCAAATTTAAAAATGGATTTAAAGCAAAGAATTATAGAAATTGCATCTAAATTGTTTTTCAGAAACGGGATAAAAGGTATAACGATGTCCGATATCGCGGCCGAAACAGGCATATCGAAACGTACGCTGTACGAGAATTTCAGCGATAAAGAACAATTGCTCGAACAGTGTATACTTACTCACTCCGAACGCGGCGACGCCGAAATCGCCCGCTTGACCGAAAGCGCCGACAATGTTATCGGCGTTTTGATGCGTTTTCATTCCATGCAACTTACAGAAATGTGGTCGGTTGGCCGTACCATTGTCCGCGACCTGAAAAAATACCACATCGCACTCTACAAAAGAATTGAATTTTGGCAACGAGAAAAAATCTTCCGCTTCATTCCGCTTTTGGAAAAAGGTGTGAAACAGGGGCTTATTCGCAACGATATTCCATTTGAAATTATGCTTTGGCTGCTGCAACGACAGTTCAAAATGTTAATGGAAGACGAAACAATCCCGGCGGAACGTTATTCATTTGACGATTTTATCCACGCGGCGACATTGAGCGCTATTCGCGGAATCGCAACTCCGCTCGGCGTCGAAAAAATTGACGAAATATTCAAACAAAAAAATAAAAAACAATAAATTATAAAATATTTTTGCGGATTATTTGTCTTAACAACAAGTAGGAATTAAAACGATAAAGAGATAAAACATGAAATTATTACAAAAGACAGGATTGACAATAGCGACTTTTGCCTTGTCAATAAACATTTCAGCACAGGACAGCGCACAGCAGCCGCTCAATCTGACATTCGACGAGGCTCTCGAAATAGCATTGAGTGACAACCCGACTGTTAAAGTCGCCGAAAAAGAAATCACAAAAGTCGACTACTCTCAAAAAAGCGCGTGGTACGGCTTGATTCCAAATATTGAAGCAAGCGGACAATATGCAAAATATATGATGCCTGCTACAATGAGTTTGGCGGGAATGGTCATTGAACTTCCAACCGATTTCAACGCCACAGGAACGCTTCAGGCAACTCTGCCCCTTTTTGCACCCGCTCTCTGGAAAAATATTCAGATGACCGCACTCGATATGAAACTCGCCGTAGAAAAAGCGCACGCATCGAAAATCACACTGAGAAACGACGTTACAAAAGCGTTCTATAACATCCTGCTGGCGCAAGACGCATACAATACCCTGCAAGAAGGATACGCCCTTGCAGAAGAAAACTACAGTCAGGCAAAAAAACGCTTCGAACTCGGATTGAGCGCCGAATATGACGCCATTTCAGCCGAAGTGCAGATGAAAAATCAGCAACCTGCACTGTTGGAAGCCGAAAACGGTATCGAACAGGTAAAACTCTACCTCAAACTGCTGATGGGCGTAGAATCAACGACACCTCTAACAGTAGAAGGAAAATTAAGCAGTTACGAAAACAGAATTTCGCAAAACAACAGCGCTGATGGTTTACCAACTAACGGCAACTCCGATTTGAAACAACTCGCTATTCAAAAACTTCAACTGAAAAAAGCATTGGCATTACAGCAAACTCAACGTATGCCAACCCTTGCCGCCTTTGCACAATACAGTTATGCAGGTACGGGCAATAAAGCAGGTATGAGTTTCTTAACAGGAGAATATTCGCCTGCAATCACTTCGTGGTTTAGTCAGGGCTTACAGGCAGGCTTGCAACTCAACATTCCTCTTACTGGGATTTTCACAAACACGGCAAAAGAAAAACAAACCGCTATTCAAATTCAACAACTTGATATCCAGCAAGATTATTTAAAAAACTCGGTTATTATACAAATCCAAACTGCAATTGATAATATGAACAAATCGGCAAAACAGGTAGAAGCCTCTAAAAGCAATGTGCAACGCGCACAAAAAGGCTTCGAAATAGCCTCCAAACGCTACGAAAACGGAGCAGGAACGGTAATCGAACTTCAAAGCGCAGCAACATCACTAACTCAATCGCGGCTTGCCTATAATCAGGCTATTGCATTGTATTTATCTGCAGAATCTGATCTGGAAAAAGTATTGGGAGAATAACATAATTTAAAAATATAAATAAACGTCATAAAAGAAATGAAAAAGAATTTTTTATCAGGGTTATTGCCCTGTATTTGCACAGGTCTCTTACTCTCCTGCTCTGGCGGCGAGAAAAAACAGGAAGAAACGGTTTCGGAAAAAGTGAAGGTCAAAACCACCGTCGCGAAAATGGAACAGGTGGAACGCATCGCAACCTACACCGCTACCGTCAAAGCCGACGTTGTGAATAAAATTACGCCCGCCCTGCCCGGCAGAATTGAAAAGATTTATGTCGAAATCGGCGACCGCGTGCAAAAAGGACAACTGCTTGCCAAAATGGATGGTTCTACCCTCAAACAGCAGACCATCCAACTTGCTAACCTCGAACGCGACTATGCCCGCAATCAAGAACTCCTTGCCGTTGGCGGAATCGCGCAACAGACAGTGGACGGAATGAAAGCTCAAATTGACGCGCTGAAAACCGCTATCAACAACCTCGACGACAATACAGAACTCCGTAGCCCAGTCGCAGGCACCATTACCGCCCGCAACTACGACAACGGCGACATGTTCGGACAGCTGCCCATCCTCACCGTTGAACAAATCAACCCCGTTAAGGCGATCATTAACATTTCTGAAACCTACTTTACAAAAGTAAAACTCGGAATGGATGTTGAGATTAAACTTGATGTCTATGGCGATGAAATATTTGCAGGTAAGGCTACGCTCATCTATCCTACTGTCGATGCGGCTTCGCACACTTTCGGAGTTGAAGTAACGATAAACAACAGCGCGCTGAAAGTACGCCCCGGAATGTATGCCCGCGTGTATGTTAATTTCGGCACGGTAGAAAGCATTGTCGTGCCGGATCGCGCCGTCATCAAGCAGTCGGGCGCTAACGATAAATACGTCTTCACGGTTGAAAGCGGCGTTGCCCGCTACCACAAAGTTGAACCTGGACAGCGCATCGGCGAACACTTCGAAATCATCTCGGGATTGAATGATGGCGACATCGTTGTTACCGATGGTCAAACAAGGCTTATCGACGGGAGCGAAGTGGAAACGGTTAATAATTGATGCAAAGTCATTAAAGTTTGAACGAGGAATATGCAATGGACATGAAACCTGAAATATTAGGTTGAATGATTCAATCAAGATGAACAAATTCATAACCGCAGCGTCAGCGACCTGTAGACTAAATACAAAAATAAAATTAAACAATAAAATAATATGAGCCTTTATTCAACAGCAGTAAAAAAACCAATCACGACGGCGCTGATTTTCATCGGAGTCGCAATCTTCGGCTTATTTTCCTACACGAAGCTACCGGTCGACCTGTTTCCAGAAATCGAAACAAACACGCTGACGGTCATCGTGGCGTATCCGGGAGCAAGTGCGTCGGACGTGGAAATCAACGTTACTCGACCGCTCGAAAATACCCTCAACACGGTCGAGAACCTCAAAAAACTTACCTCACAATCGAAAGACAATATGTCGCTCGTAACGCTCGAACTAAACTACGGCTCCGACATCGACATCGCCACCAACGACGTCCGCGACAAGATTGATATGGTCAAATCGCAGTTGCCGGAAGATATATCGACGCCCATCATCTTCAAGTTTTCGACCGACATGATGCCCGTCGTCATCTACACCGCAACCGCAACCGAAAGCGTAAACGGACTTTACAAAATCCTCGACGAAAAAGTCGGCAACCCGCTGAATCGCATTACCGGCGTAGGTGCAGTTACGATTGCAGGTGTGCCGCAACGACAAGTTGAGGTTAACGTGATTCCCGAAAAACTCGAATCGTATCACCTTACTGTAGAACAAATCGCGGCGGCTATTCAAGCCGAAAACCTGAACGTCCCAGCCGGAAGTTTTGACGTCGGAACGGCAACCTATTCTCTCCGCGTTGAGGGTGAATTTAAGGCTTCGGAACAGTTGCTCGGCATTGTTCTCGCCAACCGCAACGGGCAAAATATCTATCTTCGAGACGTTGCCTCAATCCGCGACGGATTGCAGAAACGTATTCAGGAATCATACACCAATGGCGTGAAAGGAGCAATGATTGTCGTTCAGAAACAGTCTGGCGCTAACACAGTGGAAATTGCCAAATTAGTGAACAAAACTATGCCTGAACTGCAAAAAAGTCTTCCCCCCGATATTAAACTGAATTTGATGATGGACACATCGGATTTTATCAACCAGTCGAAAGATTCGCTCGTTGAAACTATCCTGCTGGCAATGGTTTTCGTCATCTTCGTAGTAATGTTTTTCCTTGGACGGTGGAGGGCAACGGTAATCATCATCCTCGCCATTCCAATGTCGCTTATAGCCTCGTTTATTTACCTTATGATTGCCGACAGTTCGTTGAATATAATATCGTTGTCGTCGCTCACCATTGCCATCGGACTTGTGGTGGATGATGCCATTGTGGTTTTGGAAAATATTACAAAACATATTGAGCGCGGAAGTCCTCCCAAGCAGGCTGCAATTTACGCAACCAATGAGGTGGGCGTTGCCGTAATCGCTTCTACGTTAACCATTCTTGCCGTTTTTGTACCGCTTACTATGACGACGGGTATGGCAGGCGTCATTTTTGGAGAACTTGGCTGGATGGTTACGATAATGATTACAGTTTCTCTGGCAGTGTCGCTTTCGCTCACACCGATGCTTTCATCGCAAATGTTGAGACTGACCAATACGCAGGGCAAATTTTTCGACCGCATTCACGCTCCTATAAAACGGTTCCTCGATAAATTGGATAATTTTTATGCTAATATCGTAAATATATGTGTGAGAAACCGCTGGAAGACGCTTTTTGTTTGCGCCGGAGTATTTCTTATAATTATGGTGCCGGGATGCAGAATAATAAAATTTGACTTTATGCCTGCTTCTGACAACTCCATCATTCAGGCTTCTGTCTATTTGCCAACAGGCACCCGTATGGAAGTTTCACGCGCTAAAGGACTTGAAATAGACAGCCTTATGCACGCACTTTATCCTGACGAAATAAGCACGATGCAGTTTCGCGTCGGTCAGGCTGACGAAAACAACACTTTCTCCGCGATGAATGAAAACGCTACCAACCTGCTCACCTTTATGATTCGCTGCGTGGAAGCCGACAAGCGCAAAGCCTCCATTTATGACATCGGCGATGCAATGCGGCGCGAACTCGCTAATATGCCCGAACTCTACAAAGTCATTGTCCTGCCGGGCGGTTCAGGCGGAATGATGGGAACAGGAGCATCCGATCTCGAAGTCGAGATTTACGGCTACAACCTTGCACAAACCGATGCTATTGCTACCGAAATGAAAGCCCGCCTCTCGAAAGTGAAAGGCTTGCGAGACGTAGTCATAAGCCGACAGGACTATCGCACTGAATATCAGATAGATTTTGACCGCGAAAAACTTGCCGAAAACGGACTTAACTCTGCCACCGTCGCAACCTTTGTCCGAAACCGAATAAACGGATCATACACATCTAAATATCGCGAAGACGGCGACGAATACGACATCGTTGTCCGATACGACGAAACCTACCGTCAATCGTTAGAAGATATTGAAAACATCACGGTTTACACCCCGACGGGCGATGCTGTCAAAATTCGAGACTTGGGTAAAATTGTTGAGCGTGCATCACTGCCGCAAATTGACCGTCAGAACCGCGAACGCATCGTTAAAGTGTCGGGAACGCTCTACAATGCCGCCTTGAGCGACGTTGTAGCGGACGCTAACAAAATTATTGACGAAATGCACAGCGAAGACAAGATTCCGACCGAAATAGGCATCCATATTGGCGGCTCGTATGAAGACCAGCAAGACACTTTCGGCGATCTTTTCCTGCTGATGGTGATGTGCGTTTTGCTCGTCTATATCGTTATGGCAGCTCAATTTGAGTCGCTCACCTATCCGTTCATCATTGTCCTGTCGCTCACTTTCGGTGTGGCGGGCGTAATCCTTGCACTTGTACTTACCGGTCAGTCAATCAGCCTGATGGCGCTTATCGGAATGGTGATGCTGATTGGTATTGTCGTCAAAAACGGTATCGTCTTTATCGACTATGCCAACCTCAACCGCGAGCGTGGAATGTCGATAGACAAAGCGGTTATCTCTGCCGGACGTTCGCGTCTTCGCCCGATTTTGATGACGACTGCGACTACCGTTCTCGGTATGATTCCGATGGCTATTCCGCGCGGATCCGGCAGCGAAATGTGGCAGCCGATGGGTATCGCCGTTGTAGGCGGTTTGACGCTCTCGACCATCCTCACCCTGCTATACGTGCCTGCTCTGTATTCGATTTTCGGGTCGACCGGCGTGAAGAGGGGCAGGAAAAAACATAGAAAAACAATTAAAATTAAAAACTAAGATAAATGAAAACTGTATTTATTCCATTTAACCAGGCATACAAAGAGCGTCTTATTGATCTCTTCGACCACTCCAACATTCGCGGCTTCACACTGTGGGACACAGTTCAGGGGCGCGGCACGCATCGCGGCGAGCCGCACTATGGCGACCACGCCTGGCCCACCCTCAATTCCGCTCTCCTCGCTGTTGTCGAGGACGAGAAAGTGGAGCCGCTCTTAAAACATCTACACGAGATAGATGCTGCGATGGAAGCGCAGGGGCTGCACGCGTATGTGTGGAATGTGGAGGTAATGATATAATCATATTTTTTATAGAAAGCCTGCGCATTGCGCCTGATCTGTTTTTATGACCGGCTTGTGTGCCATCAGGATTTTTGTTTCTCCTGACAATTTATAAATACTTAGCGAGGCTGTTCAAAAACTTTTTGAGCAGCCTCGCTAATGTCTAATTAATCTGTTAATCAATTTTCAGAGTTTCAATTTTCTGTAACCTGTCTTTCAATTTCTGCACATTGTTTTTACGAAGGGACAGACGAAACACACATTTATTATCAAACTGTAGCGAAAGGATACCGGGTTTTTCTTCTTTTATTATTTTCATCACACTGTTTAAAAACGGATATTCACAGACAACAGTCAATTCTTCATTAACAGTTTTTTCTATTATTACAGCATTTTCTATTGCTTTTTGAGCGGCATTTCGATAGGCAAGAATCAAGCCGCCTGTGCCAAGTTTAACTCCGCCAAAATATCGGACTACAACAATTAGAATGTCGGTCAGGCAATTTGATTTGATAACGTTGAGGATAGGTTTGCCGGCTGTATAAGAAGGCTCGCCATCGTCATTCGCGCGAAACAGCGTATGTTCGGCTCCAAGCATATATGCCCAGCAAACGTGTGTAGCATCGTAATATTTCCTGCGAACGGAATCTATCTTTTCTTTAACTTCTTCGGGCGATTTCACGGGCAAAGCAAAGGAAATAAATTTACTGCGCTGCTCATTAATATAACCTTCCGAAACGACTGCTACTGTTTTGTATGTATCTGAATCCTGCATATTAAATATCGTGTACAGCAAAGTTAGCATAATTTTTTTTAATATAAACAGACGGATAAAAAATTGGCGGTGCTATTCGCATCGCCAATCAGTCAAGTGGAAATCATTTTTGCCCTACTCTTCTTCCTCCACTTCATCCTCCACACAGCGCACTGAGAGCCCGTAGTTGTATGTGAAACGCGTCTGGACGGCGCCACCTTTGCCGAGGTGCATTAACCAAGCGCCATTAGAACTACTTCTGGAACTGCTCCAATAGTAGCCGCTGCCTCCGGAACCGGATAACCCTTTGCTTATGGAGATAAAGCCCGCCGCAGGCATAAAAAGAGAATGTTTATCGGCTTTGTTGAAAAACAAATTACCGATGTAAGCAGCGTCTTTGGTATAAATAGAAACAGCAGTTTTGAAGTTCTCTTGTGTAGTACTATTAGCAACTCCTACCTCACGCCGGTCAAAGTAGCCGTCAGCGTAATAACCCCAGGCGAAGTTGTAATACCCAATCTCTGTATCTATGTAAAGGTCTTCTATTTTATCAATATCTCCATTCTGAGGAACAGCGTACAAAGACTGACGCATTTCACTGACGTGGATATTATCATCGTCGCCATCATCATTTACCGCCACCTGATTACCACTAGTACTGCCGTCATTCGGACGCCGCCAACCATCAGGACAAGACTCTTGAATGTCTACAACTTCACTCCAGACAGAGTCTGGAAATGTTTGATCAAGAGTAGCAACCATAACAGGATGGTAAGCCAAGGCTTCTTTACCTTCTTTACCTTCTTTACCTTCTTCACCTGCACTTCCTGCCCACTGAAAATTGGAGCCAGCCTTGGAAGGATAGTCAATAAAAGAGCCACCATGATACTTTGCCGACACGCCGGCCGGCACAACAGTATCTGTTTTGAAATAATTGGAATGATAATAAGTCAGATTATATGGCGAAAACTTTACGGCTTTAGTGCGTTTCACTCCGTTGGAATAAAGCCATTCTTCCGTTTTGTTAAAAACATAATCCGCCGCCTCGCCCTGCCGGCAATAGAGTGTGTAAGACTCAGAGCCAACAGTCAGGGTAATGGTAGCGTAACGGGGAGGCTTGCCGTTGCTGCCGTCGGGGTATTTGTAATCAGAGCTGGTTGTGCGGTCGTCTATGCTGGGAAAAACGCCGATACGGAACAGGATAGTACCGGTGCCGGAAACTCCGGTTTTACGGTCAGCCGGCAGTTGATAATTCTCAGCGTCGCCTGGGTTGTCAGTCCAAAGATTTACGTCAGTACCGCCGTTATTGTCAAGATTAAGCCATGCGCCGGTGTTTTCTGCGTCATCTATTTCAGCAGTCCATTCAACGCCTTCACTACCTGTTGAAACAATAATACGCTCGCCTGTCTGGTTGTCCCGCCAGAAGGCGCCTACCCATTTCTCGTCGTCAGACCAGAGGGGCTGCGCGCTGGGAACATCCTCCTCATCATGGGGGGGCGGACAGGGATGGTCGCCGCAGTCGCACTGCATTATCCATTCCGCGCCGTTCCAGGTCTCAATGCATTTAGTGTCGATGTTGAAAATCTGCAAGCCGCGGGCTTCATCTGCGTGTCCTTCGAAATCAAGCGCATCACGCTGGTCGATGTCAAGCTGCGGAAGCCGAAGTCCTCCGGAGGTGCTTACAAGTTCGAGAATGGAAAACTTCTGCGGATCGTCAAGCGACCCGATCGTCACCTGCGCGAAGGCGCAACTTGCGCTCAACGTGAAGAGCACGGTCATTGTTAAAAGAATCTTTTTCATGTTTGAAAAATTTATAAAGTGATTGTTTAATAGTTTTTATATAAAAACCAGACACTGCAAGGCATCGCAAATTTTATTATCACAATGAAAAGATTCTTTAAATCGATGCCCGGCAGCGCTGGTTGATATTGTTTTCATGGAATGATCACGCTTTGAATTTCTCCAAAAGGACCTTTCTGTCCGCGGGTGTTTTCCCAACGTGCGGCGAACCACAGTTTTTTGCCGCGGTCTTCATCTGCAAACGTAAGTTTGAGCGGCGTGCGGGTGTCGAAGTCGGAACGGGTAAGATCTTTCAGCACAGGAACGGCGTCGCTGATTGTTGAGATGACTTCGATGCCGTGCTGTCCTTCGGGTTTGGATCTCGAACTTTCGGAGGCGCCATAGTGGAAACCGACGGTACGGGCTTCGTCGGCGCGCGCCCTGATGAAGGGTGCGTGTTCGGCTACCGGAGACGGTGCGTGTCCGCCTGACGAATGTTTCGGGAATCCCATTTTTTCGAGGTCGGAGTCGGTAATTACCGGGTTTCCGCTAACGAAACTGTGGAGTTTCCGGACTAAGGGAATGAAATCTTCTTCCGCTTTGTCCAGATCGTCGAGAGCGACGGGGGTACGGGTCGAGATGTCGTTCCACACGTCGAACGCGGTGCAAAAAATGGTGCATTGCGGCGTGTAAACGGTGTCATACCAGTCGCCGGGAGGCGTTTTTGCGGTCAATCCTGCCTTGATGCGAAGGTCGCCGATCAGGATTGTGAAGATTAATACTGCCAGTTTGTGGCGAAGTTCGTGGCTTCGTGGCATCCAATCTTGTGTACTCATAAAAATAAAATTAAATTGTTCTTAAATATTATATGTTT
>JAIRYM010000072.1 GCA_031267615.1 Dysgonamonadaceae bacterium | reverse complement strand
ACCTCGCAGGGCAAACAGAAGGGCAACAGTATTAACATAGATGATTCACAACTGCCTGCCGAAGTAAACGTAAAGTATTATTACCCTGCTTCGTTTCTGAAGCCAAAGATGCTTCCAGTAGAAGGCAACAACGGCGTTGCCTGGCACCATACCGATGCCACCACCACAACTACCACCGCTGCCATTCCCGACCTTAATATGTCGGAAACGCCGATCACACAGGCGCAGTTTGAGTATGTCTTTCCTGACAGAGCAGCCGTTACCACCATTGGTTACAATCAGCCCAGTTATAATTACTTTAGTTGCAGCACAAATACTAATTACGCACCCTCATCAGCCAAACCTGCGGATATGATCAACTGGTATGACGCTATTGCTTATTGCAACAAATTGAGCGCTATGGAAGGCAAGGAACTTTGTTATGCTGTTTCCGGTGTTGACGACTGGTTACACCTTGCTTATACCTCAATACCTTCAGAAACTGAAGAAAACTGGGACGCCGCCACCTGCAATTTCACAAAGAACGGTTATCGCCTTCCTACCAGCAGCGAGTGGGAATATGCGGCGCGTGGCGGTACAGCCAATACCAGTCCTGTCTATTCCGGTTCTACATACAGCGACAGCGGTGATGATACCGAAGCTCTGGATACAGTTGGCTGGTACAACGGCAATAACATTGGTAACAGTGGCACTGTCACTTACGGTACCAAGGCAGTAAAGACTAAAGTCGCCAACGCGTTTGGTCTCTATGACATGTCCGGCAATGTCTGTGAGTGGTGCTGGAACTGGGGTAATGAAGAAGGCGGTTATCCCATTGCTACACCTACAGGTGATCCTGTAGCCTCTACGGGTTCTTCCGCCCGCGTTCGTCGCGGCGGCAGCTGGAGCAATAGCGCTAACCTCTGCCGCGTTTCGTCCCGTAACATCAGCGGCATCCCGTATATCCGTAACAACAGCGATGGTTTTCGGGTTGTTTGCAAGTAGGGGCGGCAAAATAATTAACAGTAAAAAGGTTTGCAGGGGTGCGATTAGTCGCGCCCCTGCTGCCGAAAAGACAGGCAAAGCGGTGTATATTCGAAAAATTTATACTAATTTTGCAGAAAGTAAAACTAAGATGCTTACAAAAATTATTACAGAAGATAATATTCAAAACGCTAAAAAGTTAATCAACCGCAGTCAGCGGATGGTAATTGTAACACACACGTCGCCCGACGGTGACGCTCTCGGTTCTTCGCTTGGCTTATGGCATTTTTTGAGCGGACTCGGGAAAAATGTTCGAGTAGTTGTTCCGGACAATTATCCTGCGTATTACAAATGGCTACCGGGGACAGATAAAATAATCATTGCCGAATGGATGCAAAAATATGCATCGGAACTGATAGCGAGTGCAGATTTAATTTTCTGTCTCGATTTCAACGAATTGCGCCGTACCGCCTGTCTTGAAAATTTAGTTAAAGAATCGAAAGCAAGAAAAATACTTATAGACCATCATCTAAATCCTGCACAGTTTTGTGATATAGCGATTTCTCATCCTGATATGTCTTCTACGAGCGAACTGATTTTTCGTTTTATTTGCCGGATGGGTATGTTTGAATACGTCAGCGAACCTTGTGCGGAGTGTATTTATACAGGTATGATGACTGATACGGGCGCATTTACTTTTAATTCCAGTCGTCCGGATATTTTCTTTATTGTCAGTGAATTATTACAAACAGGTATTGATAAGGACGCGATTTATTCAAAAGTTTACAATCAGTACAGCGTCGGGCGGGTACGATTGCAAGGTTATGTACTGTATGAAAAGATGAAACTTTATGATGATTTTCATACTTCACTGATTACTCTTTCGCTTGAAGAGCATCAGCGATTTAACGTTCAGAAAGGTGATACCGAAGGTTTTGTAAATATTCCTTTGAGTATGGGTAATATAATTTTTTCAGGATTCATTCGTGAAGATAAGGATATGATAAAGATTTCTCTGCGTTCCAAAGGTGATTTTCCGTGCAACAGATTCGCAACGGAAATCTTTGGCGGCGGCGGACATCTGAACGCAGCAGGCGGCGAGTTTTATGGTACTTTGGAAGATGCTGTTGCAAAATTTGAAGAAGGCTTGGAAAAATTCAAAGAACTACTGAAAAAATAAAATTGTTATTTGAGCGAATATTTGTAAGTTATTGTTCCTGACTGATTATTGCCGCTTGAAATAATACTGTTGAATTTAGCCTGTTTCGCAGCCGTGAGCGCATCATTTCGCATTTTGGCGTTGTCTATATTAGTACCTTTCCCTATTTCTGTAAAAATCACGCTTCCACGAGTATCAACGGTTATGTTTATTACTATGATTCCTTCTTCTTGAGCAGAATATGAAGGACGTGGCAATTTGCCGTTAAGTGAGCGCCCATTCAGATTAAAAGTGCCGTAACCACCACTTCCTGTTGGATTACCTGTTGGCGATGTACCGTCAGGATTGCCTTGAACGCCGTTGCCTGTCTGTCCTGTACCGTACTGACTATGGTTAGAATTATCTTTAAAAGCGTCAGAAACCTGGCTGTTGATTGCTTCTTTTGCTTTCCGTTCAGTTTCTGCTTTTGTTGCTGCTTCCTTTTGTGCGCGAACTCTTGCTGCTTCGAGACGCTGTTCTTCCTGTTTCTTTTTGCGGGCAGCGTCTTCAATCGCTACCGTTTCTTCATTTCCTTTTATTACTGGCTGTGTTTGGCGTGGTTTAACTGTTTGGACTATGTTATCTATTTTTGCAGGTGCCGTATTTCTTGGTGTGAACGTACCTGACGAGGTATTGACAGTTCCGAAGCTGACCAAAACACCTTCTTCGTCTGTTTTTATCTGTGTGCGAATATAAGTAAACAGAAGAAAAATAAACAGTAGCAGGCAGAAAATACCTGAAACGGTGATGCCTATAAATTTTTCTTTTGTCAATTCCATAACATTAACTATTTAGGACGTGTAACGAGAATCATTCTGAAATTGTTGCGATTGGCAATGTCAAGCACTTTCACGACTTCTTTATAAGGAATTGATTCGTCGGCATAAAGTGCAACATAGATTTCAGGTTCTTTATTGTAGCAATCCTGCAAGAATGGCATGATTTCATCGAAAGTAACCTCGTGTTCCTTTTCTTTTCCGTATGCAACATAATAATGTAAGCCTCCGTCGATAGTAACCCGCGTAAGCGGTTTCGCCTTGGTTTGCTGTGCGCTTTGAGGCAACACTACTTTTATTGCATTTGGAACGACTACAGTTGAAGTAATCATAAAGAAGATGAGCAGAAGGAAAATCATATCCGTCATCGACGCCATACTAAATTCGGCAGATACCCTGCGTTTTCTTTTGAGAGCCATCTTGCAGTCAATTAGTTGGTTCGTTCAACAAATCCATAAATTCCATCGAGTGTGTTTCGAGATGATTTACTACAACGTTTACTTGCGCTGTGAGGTAATTGTAGCACAGCAATGCGATGATACCGACAATAAGTCCAGCAACAGTTGTAACGAGCGCTTCATAAATTCCCGATGAAAGCAAGGCTATATCAACATTTGCGCCTGCGTTTGCCATATCGAAGAATGCCCGTATCATACCTGTTACCGTTCCCAGAAAACCGAGCATTGGCGCTGCGGCAGCTGCTGTAGCAACCCACGAAAAGCCTCTTTCGAGTTTGGCAACTTCGATATTTCCAACATTTTCAACAGCGACAAGAATGTCGTTCATAGGACGTCCAAGTCGAGAAATGCCTTTTTCAATCATACGCGAATTAGGCGTGTTGTTTGCGCGGCAAAGGTTGATTGCAGATTCGATTTTGCCGTCGTGGATATAATCCTTGATGCGATTCATAAAGGTAGCATCTTCTTTTGCAGCACGGTTAATTACAATCAAACGCTCAATAAATACTCCGATAGCGAAGAAAAGCAGCAAACCGATAGGAATCATTATCCAGCCACCTTTGAGTGCAAGGTCCCAAAGATTCATCTCTGCAACCTGTTCGGTTTGCAAAGGCATATTAGTAATCTGCGTTGGAATTTCGTTTATTCCGTTCTGAACGGCTAAAAACAAGTTTATCATATCAATTAAATATTTTAGATAAATTCAAGCAACAAAAATAATGCTTTTTGTTGAAAAACAACAATAAAATACAAGTATATTACAGAAAAAAGAAAAACTATAATAAAAAAATTGTACATTTGCACTGTTTTTTTTCTTATATTTTCAATCAAAATGAAACACTTAATATTATCTTTACTGTACTTGCTTTGTGTAGTTTCTTGCACTGACGGGCAGAACATTCGACATCTTGAACGTATGTCATCTGAATCTAATAACAAGGTTCCCGACGAAACTCGTATGGAATTTATGAAACTTAATATGGCGCTCGCAAATGTTATGAATGCATACGTTGATACCATAAATACTAAAAAAATGGTGGAAGACGCCATTACAGGAGTGTTAGAGAAGTTAGATCCGCACTCAAACTATATGACGCCCGAAGAGGTAAAAGAACTGAATGAGCCTCTACAAGGTAATTTCGACGGCATCGGCATACAATTTAATATGCTGACGGACACGCTCAACGTAGTGCAGATCATTCCGGGAGGACCTTCGGAAAAAGTCGGATTGATGGTTGGAGATAAAATACTGTTTATCAACGATTCTTTGATTGCAGGCATAAAGATGAAGAATACCGACATAATGTCGCGTCTTCGCGGGAAAAAAGGCACTACTGTAAATATTAAAGTGCAGCGCAACCGGAATCCTCAACTTCTCACGTTCAGTATCGTTCGAGATAAAATTCCTATTTACAGCCTTGATGCTTCGTATATGCTCAACAAGGAAACTGGTTATATCAAACTTAATCGTTTTGCTGCAACGTCTTACGATGAATTTTCAACTGCAATGAACAAATTGCAAAGTCAAGGAATGAAAAACCTTATTCTTGATTTGCAGGGCAATGGCGGCGGTTACCTTGGCGCTGCTATTCAGATTGCCAACGAATTTTTGATACGCGGTAATCTTATTGTTTATACGGACGGTGAACATCAATTGCGTGAAAATCAGAACGCTGACGCATCAGGACAATTTCAGCAGGGACGCCTTGTGCTGCTTGTTGACGAATCGTCTGCATCGGCAAGCGAGATTGTGTCAGGTGCAATTCAAGATTGGGACAGAGGTGTGATTGTCGGACGGCGCACATTTGGTAAAGGACTTGTGCAACGCCCTATTCCATTGCCCGACGGCTCTATGATACGTCTTACAACAGCGAGATACTACACGCCGACAGGGCGCTCTATTCAAAAACATTACGAAAATGGCGATTTGGAATCATATAATCGCGATTTGATTAACCGTTATAATCGAGGTGAATTGCTGTCGGCAGACAGTATTCATTTTCCAGATTCATTAAAATACAACACTTTGACTAATAACCGTAAAGTTTATGGCGGCGGCGGGATTATGCCTGACTGGTTTGTTCCTATTGACACGATGTTTAACACTCGCCTTATGAGAGAATTAAGCGGTTTTGGAATAATTTATAAATATGTCCAACGCTATTTAGATGATAACCGTGGAAGTTTGCAAAGTAATTATCCTGATTTTGAAACATATAGAACCAAGTTCACAGTTTCAGATAATCTTATGTCCGGACTGATTAAATATTATTGTAGCGAAAGAAGTCAGTCTCTCAAAGAAATGAGAGATTTAACAAAGGAAGCAGGCAATGTTTCTCGTACCGACGACGAGAGTATTCTTGAGACGCAAGACAGCGGCAAAGATATTACGAAAGAGCAGATTAGCAGCGACTTGCAGCGTTCAGGCAAAGTAATTAGCGCACAAATCAAGGCTCTGTTTGCACGAAATCTCTTTGGCGAAAGCGAATATTATCAAATTATCAACAATGAGATAAACGCCTATAACGAAGCAGTCAGAATTATCAGTAACGAACAGGAATATAACAAGTTATTGTCTGGAAAATAATATTGGTTGCGATTCGTTCACTGCTCTGCTCTGTACAGTGGAAAAAATGATGATGATTGCGTATTAAGGTTTGTGTTTTCTGCTACTAATTTGTCGTAAATTTTCGGCAGATGAATATATCGCCACGTTTTGAACATAAATCGTTGGTGAGAAAATTTACTCTTAAACTGAAACAATGTGTCATTCTTACCTGCATACCCGCCGCCGAAATGAATATATCTCGCACTTGTTGTCATACCATATTCACGAACTTTGTCCCAAACATATTTCTGTGGACTGTAACGCAAAAATGAAGTCTTTGTCGCAGAAAGATGAACTTGAATAATACCGTTACATTCAGAACAGAGCGAGCCGCTAACTATTTCATTGTCAATAGTTGCAATTAGAAGAAACGACGGTATCGTTTTCATAAATTGTTTGAAATAACTTTCAGAGAAAAAATAATATTCACTCGCATTGAGCCGCTGCATATTTTCATAATATATTTTGACGAATTCGCTGATTTCGTTTTCATTCGCAATCTCTCGCACTTGGAAATTATTCTTTTTCAACCTCTTAATATCTCTACGCAACCAATATGAATATTGTTTTAACTGCTCATTTTCAGGTTGTTTTAAATCAATTCCGACCGTCAGATTTTCTTCTCTGATTGAACCAAGCCCACTTATGAGTTTTTCATTTTCTTTGAAAATTGAATGTAGGCGAGCAAAGACAGAAACAACTGCCTGAGAATTGAAAATAGTTCTAAGTTCCTGATGAAAAGACTTTACAGACTCGCAATCAGGGTTTTCCATATTTGAAAGAGGTCCTGCATAACCATATACAGAAGTAATGTCGTTAAATTCAGTATCTGCAATTTTTCTCAAAATGACAGGTAGTGCGAAAGCCCTATTTCCTGACGTATGATAAAGCAGCAACGGCTTTCCTGAACTGTCGAGCGCACTGTATTCTGCAAGGTGATAGAAGTCATAGCGCTTCATTGAGCGTACAATTTCATTCCATCTGTAAGAGTTTTCCAATCCGATAATTTCCATTGTCAGTACGCATTTTTTTCACCCTTAAACATATTAAGAACTGTAACAAAGATAATTTTCAAGTCAAGCAGGAAAGACCAGTTTTCAAGGTACCAAATATCATATTTCACACGGGCTTCCATCTGGTCGATATTTGGGGTTTCACCACGATAACCGTTTACCTGCGCCCAACCTGTGACGCCAGGTTTTATCAGGTGTCGCACCATATACTTGTCGATAATGTTCGAATATAATTTTGTGTGTTTCAGCATGTGAGGGCGCGGACCTACAACGCTCATCTCGCCTTTCAGCACATTGATAAACTGTGGAAGTTCATCTAGATTAGTGCGCCGTATAAAATTTCCAACTCTTGTAATTCTTGGGTCGTCCTTCACTGCCTGTTTTTCGTCAGCAAAATCATTTGGGCGCATAGAACGGAATTTGTAACAGTTAAATTCTTTGTCGTAAATACCTGTTCTTTTTTGTTTGAAAAAAATTGGACCTGGCGAAGACAGTTTGATAGAAATGCTCAAAATAATATAAATCAACGGAAATATCAGGCATAAAAACAAAGCGGAAAATAGAATATCAAAGCTTCTTTTTATGAAACGATTAACCGGTGATTGAAGAGGCTCTGAACGTACTGCCATGACAAATACAGATTCAATGTTTTCCAAATCAAGATGTTTTTTTAAATAACGCAAAAATTCAGGTACAATATAAAACCGAATCATATTTTTTTCGGCAAAATTTAGAGTCCTCATTATCCTGTCGTCTTGCGAATTAGGCAAAGTACAGTATATTTCGTCAATATTGTTAGCCAAAGCAAAATCTTCTACTTCGTGAGTCGTTCCCAAATAATTGGGTAAAGTGTTTTTTAACTCAATATTATCATCGAAAAAGCCTAAGATATAATAGCCATAAGCTATTTCCTTTGTCATTTCGGCATACAGATTCAACCCGTTTTCACCTGCTCCAATAATGATAATCCGCTTGAAATTTCTGCCTCGCTTGCGATATTGCTTCAAGACTTCACGTGCAACAATTCGCCAGACAATGAGTGACGAATACAGGCAGATATAAAATACATAAATAAAGTTATGCGGAAAAAGTTCGGATTTCAGTCCCAAGAAAAAAATGCAGGTCAGGAAAATTATCAAGTGCATTGAGATCAGTAATAATGAGCGCTGTACTACCTTTTCAGTAAAAATGATAGACTTGTGAATAGTTATGGGAACAAAATACAAGCCAAAGAAATAGCTTACGTTCAACAATAGAAGGATGATGCGAAACTGAAAAATGTTATTGTTCAACTTCCACATGCCGTACCAATAGCAGACAGCGAAGAACACGAAATTCAACAATACCAAATCGCCGACTATAACAAGCCATCGAATAAATAAACTATATCCTGTTTTTTCTTTTGACATTTTTCTATATTTGCTGTAAAATTAATATTTTTTAATATACAAAAAAAATTATTATTTTTCAAATTCACTTGTTACAAACATTGCCGATTCGGATATTTTACTTTCATTATGAAATCTGTCGTAAGCAGTAACAGCATAATAATAAACAGTTTCTTTGCTATTATCTATCCTTATTTTACAGTTTTCTTTTTTTAATTTAACTGCAATCATATTGCGTGGATTTTCAATATCAATCGGGAAAGTTTCTGAACGGTAAAGATTGTAAAACAGTTTTTTATCGTTTGTGTTATCAGGTTTAGCCCACGAGAGATACAGGTAATCGTTTTGCTTTTCGGCATATATATCTGTTGGCGGTTGTGGCTTACTCACATTATTTTTCGACAGAACAGGCAATAATGCTGGTTCATAGAAATATTCGGATTTCAATATTTTGTAAAACTCGTTATTTTCCGTAAGATTGCGAACTCTAAAAAAGGCGTAGCCGTCAATCTTATTTTTTCGTAAATAACGTATTTGTTCGGTAATTACGTCAGCATCCCAACCTGACTCTTTAACCATATAAAGCCCAAGTCCAGGAACTATACTGCTGCCATGGCAACGTTTCTTCCAATCTTCTACGAAAGGAAAAAACAGTTCGTTGCGATTGTAGAGCATCGGAACAATAAAATCGTGTTTTCCTTTCTTTATCCAATCCACAGGGTCTTGATAAACAGAGTGATACGCTGTCCAATGTTTCCTATTTACTTCTGGCAGACGATTGTACATTCCGACTACCGAACTGCTTACCGCAACATACGGTTTCAACGCTTTTACTGCGTCATAAGCTGCATAGACAAATTGGTTTATGTTTTCTCGTCGCCACGAATCAAGACTTTTTCCATCACCGTAGCATTGATATTCCCTGCTGTCTGGAAATTTTGTTGCACCATCTGGATAACGTATATAATCAAAATGAACGCCATCAATATCATATTCCGAAACAAGTTCTTTAATTAAACCAACCAAATACGGCACAGTTTTCGGATTGCCAGGATTTATGTAATAATCATTTTTAAATTTTTTCACAATATCGCTCTGCAAAAGCATTTTCGACAGATTTTTGTTGTTTGGTCCGAGAGGATAAACCACAAACCAGGCGTGAAGTTCCATTCCTCGCTTGTGGCAACCTTCTATTGCATAAGCGAGAGCATCAAATTCCGTTCGACAGGATTTTGATTTTATCAGTGTAGTAAAAGGCTCTGTTATAGATTTATATATCACAGTTCCGCGAATGCGTGTTTGAAAAAAAACAAGGTTGATATTCACTTCCTGCAACTTGTCGAGAATCGTATTGAGAGCATCTTTTTGCTGTTCAATTTCCAATTTGCTGTTGGCTACAGTGCGTGGCCAGTCGAGATTATGATTGACTGTCAGCCAGACAGCACGCATTTCCTGCTTTGGTTGAGCGGTAATAATCTGGCAAAAGACAGAAAACCAGACAAATATAAATATGAGATAATTTTTGTTCAATATATCAAAATTCGTAATTGTCATTGAAAATTTCGTGCCACGGAAGTCCCTGCTTGTTCAACTGTTCCATAAACGGGTCAGGATTAAATTCTTCAACGTTGAACACTCCCGCTTTTCGCCATAGTCCTTTAGCAAACATCAGCGCTCCGATAGTTGCAGGAACGCCAGTAGTGTAACTCACGCCCTGTGCGCCTGTTTCGCGGTATGCGTCCTGATGCAAACAGTTGTTGTAAACATAATATGTGATTTCTTTTCCTTGCTTGTCTAAACCCTTTATACGACAGCCTATGCTCGTTTCGCCTGTGTAGTTCTCGCCAAGTTTGCCCGGATCGGGAAGCACTGCCTTGAGAAACTGTATAGGAATTATTTCCATTTCATTGTATAAGACAGGGTCGATGCGAGCCATCCCTATATTTTGAATCACACGCAGATGCGTGAGATATTCCTGTCCGAAAGTCATCCAGAAACGTGCACGTTTCAATGTAGGAAAGTTTTTGACAAGCGATTCGAGTTCTTCGTGATAAATCAGATATGATTCTTTTTGTCCAATATTTGGATAGTTTAATGGTTTATGTATTTCATGTGGTTCTGTCATCACCCATTTGCCGTTTTCCCAATATTTACCTTTTTGAGTAACTTCGCGGATATTGATTTCTGGATTGAAATTAGTGGCAAACGCTTTGCCATGGTCGCCTGCGTTGCAGTCAACGATGTCTAAATAATCAATTCTGTTGAAATGATGCTTGGCTGCATAAGCAGTGTAAACGCTCGTTACGCCTGGATCGAAACCGCAACCGAGAATTGCAGTCAATCCAGCTTTTTCAAACTTTTCGCGGTAAGCCCACTGCCATTTATACTCAAACTTAGCATCATCTTTCGGCTCATAATTTGCTGTATCAAGGTAGTTTATTCTTGCTTCGAGGCAGGCATCCATAATAGTTAAATCCTGATAAGGAAGAGCTACATTAATCACTAATTCAGGTTGAAAACTGTGAAAAAGTGCAACAAGTTCTGCGACGTTGTCGGCATCAATTTTTGCTGTTTGCAAACGCTTATTTCCGTACTTTGTCCCGATTGCATCTGCAAGTGCATCACACTTTGATTTAGTACGGCTTGCAAGCAAAATATCTTTGAAAACATCGTGATTTTGAGCAACTTTGTGAGCCACAACTGTACCCACGCCTCCTGCTCCGATAATAATTACTTTTGACATAATTTTTTCAATTTTTTTTTTGCAAATTTACTGTTTTTATTTGAACGGACAAAGAAATTTTTGGAACAAAAGAAATTTTCACTAATTTTGTTTTAATGAAAATTATAGGATTGACAGGTGGCATAGGTAGCGGAAAATCGACAGTTTCCTGCATATTTGCATCTATGGGGTTTCCTGTTTATATGGCTGATACGGAATCAAAACGGTTGACGGAAACTTCTTCAGAAATTCGCAAACGACTTGTTGAGCGTTTTGGCGCACACCTTTATTATAAGGATGGGAAACTAAACAAATCGCTGTTGGCATCATATATATTCAACAATGAAGATAACCTTCATTTTGTTAATTCTGTGATACATCCGTTTGTTTTTGAAAATTTTAAACTGTGGGTGGCAGAACATAAAAATTGTTCTGCCGTCATAATCGAATCGGCGATACTTTTTGAATCGGGTTTTTATCGTGAAACAGATTATACTGTAACCGTTTCGTCGCCTCTCGAATTGCGTATTGCTCGCGTGATTGCCCGCGATGTAACAAATCGAGAAGACGTTGAGCGAAGGATTCAAAGTCAGTTGTCGGAAGAAGAGCGAAATCGCCTAGCAGACCGCATTATTTCTAACGATGAACGACATTCTGTACTTTATCAAATAGAAAATTTGATAAAAAGTTTGCATTTGTAAAAAAATCACTATATTTGCACCTGATTTAGAATTAAATTTAATATGTTGAAAGAAATTTTATCAGTACACGGGAAATCAGGATTGTTCAAACGTATCTCACAGGGAAAAAACATGTTGATCGCCGAATCACTTCTTGATGAAAAACGTATTCCGCTGTATCCTCGGGACAAGGTAATTTCACTGGGCGATATTACTATATTTTCCACAGGTGATGAAGATAAACCGCTCGGACAGATTTTTGCCAAAATCTACAAAAAAGAATCAGGCAAACCTGTCGAGATTGATGCTTCAAATCCATCTAGAATGAAAGAATATTTTTATGAAATTTTTCCTGAATTTGACACTGAAAAAGTGTATCCTTCCGATATTAAAAAGATGCTTAACTGGTATAATTTACTTGTCTCAAAAGGATTGACTGATTTTGAAACAAAAGAAATATCAGAGGAAGAAGCAAAAGTTGAAGAAGTGAAGGAAAAAGTGGCGAAAGCACCTAAAAAAGCGCCTGCGACTAATGTGCCAAAGGAAATAAAGAAGAAAAGCGTTGACAAAAGCAGACGCATTAAACAAGGTTAAAAGTTGACTTATGAAAGAAGAAGATTTTTTTTTTACGACGAAGAAGCGGAGGTAGAGCTTATCTGTAATTCGCTGCCTTAAGAGTTGAAAGGATAAGTTTACCCACGATGAGATTTATTATAATTCTCTACGTAAATGACTATCTCAACTATGGCAATGAAGAACAAGAAGAGCGTGAACGCGTGAAGTATATTGTTGCGCAGGCAAAAGAGAACAAAATCGGCGAATTTTCAGAAGAAAAATCCGTATAGTTCTTGCTGTTGATGCTACCTACAGTGACAAGATAGATATAAATTGAGATATGACATTAATTTTATAAAAGTAGCTAAATTTAATAATCAAAAAAATGAAAAAAAGTAACGGAATTTTTAGTTTGGTATTGTGCGCTGCAATCCTGTATGGTTGTAACGCAAGTAACACCGTTAAAGGCGGTGCAATCGGTGGAGGTACAGGCGCTGCGGTAGGCGCAGGAATCGGTGCTTTGCTTGGCAACGGAAAAGGTGCGGCAATTGGTGCAGGTGCAGGTGCAATTCTTGGCGGCGCGGCAGGCGCTCTAATCGGAAAGAAGATGGACAAACAGAAAGCGGAATTAGAAAAAATACAGAACGCTCAAGTAGAGTCTGTAAACGATGGACAGGCAATTAAAGTAACATTTGATTCAGGTATTTTGTTTGCAACTAATTCAAGCACTCTGAATCAGGCGTCAAGAAACTCGCTGACACAGTTTGCTGCATCGTTGAGGGCAAATTCGGACACCGATGTTCAGATTTATGGACACACAGACAGTTCGGGTGGCGACAACATCAACATCCCTCTATCGCAGAAACGTGCCGATGCAGTGAAAAATTACCTTATAACGCAGGGCAGTATTCTTTCAACCCGTATGATTTCACAGGGACTTGGATCTTCACTGCCCGTTGCAGAAGAGGTTAAAGGTGTTGCAGCAGCAAATCGTCGAGTTGAAGTTTTCATTCTTCCTAACGAAAGGATGAAAGCCGCTGCAGAAGCAGGTACGCTGAAGTAAACCGAAAATCAAAAAAAATAACCTGCCAGATAAAATCATATCTGGCAGGTTATTTTTTTTGATATAAATTCAAAGACTTTTCAACATTCTTTTTAATACCACCTGACACGATATTTCGCGGTTTGCAGCCTCTTGAATAACGATCGAACGCGGACCTTCGATGACGTCGTCGGTAACAATCATATTTCGGCGAACAGGCAGACAATGCATAAAATATGCATCGTTGGTCAGACTCATTTTACGTGTATTTACTGTCCACGAGCGGTCGATGTTGATAACCCGTCCGTAATTTTCATCCCGAAAAGGAGACCAGTTTTTGGCATAAATAAAATCAGCATTTTCAAACGCTTTTTCCTGATTATATTCAATGTTGGCGTCGCGAACGAATTGAGTGTCGAGTTCGTAACCTTCGGGATGAGTAATCACAAAATCAACGTCGGCTTCGTTCATAAAGTCTGCAAACGAATTGGGAACAGCCTGAGGAAGCACAAGCGGATGAGGAGCCCAGGTCATCACAACCTTAGGACGCGGTTTTGGCTTAAATTCTTCGATGGTAATCAAATCGGCAAACGCCTGCAATGGATGTACAATCGCGCTTTCCATACTGAATACGGGGCGTCCGGAATTGACAATAAACTGATTGAGAATAATCTCAGAATAATCGTCGCCCTTGTTTTCAAACCGGGCAAACGAACGCAGACCTATAATGTCGCAATAGCAGCCGATAACGGGAATTGCTTCCAAAAGATGTTCCGACTTGTCGCCGTCCATAACTACGCCACGCTCTGTTTCAAGTTTCCATGCACTTTGGTTAATGTCAAGTATTATCGTGTTCATGCCAAGATTCATGGCCGCTTTTTGCGAACTCAATCTCGTGCGAAGACTTGAATTGAAAAACACGAGCATCACTGTTTTGTTTTCTCCAAGATGCTTGAGAGAAAAACGGTCTTTCTTTATTTCTAAAGCATCCCTGACGGCTTCTTTCAGGTCACCCAAATCTTGTACGTTGGTAAATGTTCTCATAATTTATTACTTAAACTTATGCAATCATTTTGTCTCAGGGGTATGAATTTTCTTCAATAATATTTAGCAATTCTTCTACTGCGTCTTCTTCCTGTATATTTTTTTTGATACATTCCCTTCCTTTATATAGACTGATGCGCCCGGCGCCTGCACCGACGTAACCGTAATCTGCGTCAGCCATTTCGCCCGGTCCGTTCACTATACAGCCCATCACACCTATTTTTAATCCTTTCAGATGCGAGGTTGCGGATTTCACTCGTCGCAGTGTGGTTTGCAGGTCAAACAGTGTACGGCCGCAGCCCGGACAGGCGATATATTCCGTTTTGCTGATACGCGCTCCTGATGCCTGAAGTATTCCGAAAGCACAGGTATAAACTGTTTCGGAAGAAAGACTATTGCCTGCGTTTTGCAGGAAAAGTCCGTCGGCAAGTCCTTCCATAAAGAAATAACCGCAATCGGCGGCGGCTTTTAAACGAAACAGACCGGCGTCAGTTTCGTTATAAATGCGGTGGATGACGACAGGATTGGGCATTTTCTCACTGCGAAGAAGAGCAACAGTTGCTCTGTGTTCCCTGTGACTGTTTGCTGTCAGGATTATTATTGTTTCGGGATAGTTTTTTAAGTTATTTATTGTTGCGGCGTTGATTGATGATGCTTTAAGGGTTGTGAAGTGTCTGAAATCGTTATTTCCTTCGAGAGGTAAATTTTCTCCGCGATAGATGAAATCGGGTAACAGTTCAGGATTCGGCAAAAAGTAGGTGGATTTTGAATAATCGGCTATGACAAAGGGTGGGGAAGTGTATGGAACGGAAACGGAACTGACTGCCGAATAGTCGCAACCCGAAATATAATGCACCAGAGCGCGGGCTACAGTGATCTCTTTTTCCGGATCTTCGGATAGTGATACGCGAACCGTGTCGCCAATGCCCTCATGCAGTAGAGTTCCGATGCCGACGGCTGATTTTATTCGCCCGTCTTCGCCGTCGCCCGCTTCCGTTACGCCAAGATGAATCGGAAAATGCATGTCTTCCCTGTCCATTGCCGCAACAAGCTGACGAACACCGGCAGTCATTAATTTTGCCGACGATGCTTTCATTGAAACTACTACGTTCTGAAAATCTTCTGCAACACAGACTCGAAGATATTCCATGCAGGATTCAACCATTCCTTCGGGAGTGTTGCCATATCGGAAAATGATTCGGTCTGACAGTGAACCGTGGTTTACTCCTATTCGAACTGCGGTTCCATTTCGTTTACATATTTCGAGAAACGGAACAAATTGCCCGCGAATCTTTTCAAGTTCCTCTGCATATTCTTTTACGGAATATTCTTTTTCTTCAAATTTTCTGACAGAATCAACAAAGTTTCCCGGATTGATGCGTACTTTTTCTACTGTTCCTGCGGCGGTAAAAGCGGCAATGGAATTGAAATGAATGTCTGCCACAAGTGGGGTAAAATATCCGCGGCGGCGGAGATCCGAGCGGATGCCGTAAAGATTTTCCGCCTCGCGAACGCCTTGAGCCGTAAACCGGACAAGTGCGCCACCGGCTTCTATTATGCGAATTGCCTGATTGACTGACCCTGGGATGTCGTCGGTAGAAGTGCTTGTCATTGACTGTATGTGTATCGGGTTGTCGCTGCCAAGCAGCAGGCCGCCAATTTTCACTTCCGTCGTTTTTCTGCGAAAATAATGCGACATAATTGTATCAGTTAGTTTTATATTCGTAAGATAAATGTTTTAATGTTTCGTTTGCCATGATGACTTTGTAGTTCATGTCCGATTTTCTGTTAGCCAGCATAAGGCTGATCGATTCATCTCTAAGCGCTAAAATCTGTATAGCAAACAGAGCAGCATTCACGACGCTGTCTATGCCGACCGTGGCAACGGGAACTCCGGGTGGCATCTGAATCATTGAATACAAAGAATCAACACCGCCGAGAACATGACCGCTCAGCGGTACGCCGATAACAGGTAACACCGTATTGGCAGCTATCACGCCCGGCAAAGCAGCCGACATTCCGGCAGCAGCAATAATCACTTCAATTCCTTTTTCTAATGCATTGCTGGCAAAATCTTCAACCGACTGCGGAGTGCGATGTGCCGACAGGACGCGAATTTCAAAAGGAATCTTAAATTCATTCAGCACTTCCGCCGCTTTTTCCATAACTGGCAAATCCGACGTGCTGCCCATAATGATACTGACTCTCGCTTTCATATTACTTTCCCACAAATGAACGGTAAGCGGCAGTATTCATCAAATCTTTAACTTCGGAACGGTCTATAACCTCAATGAGAACAAGCCACCCGGCGCCGTATGGCTCTTCATTAACATATTCAGGATGCTCTTCGAGATTTTTGTTAACTTCAATAATCTTGCCGGTAACAGGCATAAGAAGGTCGGAAACAGTTTTAACTGCCTCAATCGAGCCAAATACCTCGCCCTTATTGATTATTTGACCGACAGTATTCACATCGACAAAAACAATCTCGCCCAGTTCACTTTGAGCATAATCCGTAATACCGACAAACGATTTAAAGATATCAACAGAAATCCATTCGTGGCTTTTTGTGTACTTAATTTTTTCAGGAAAATTCATATAACAATTTAATATAAAAGGTTTAGGTCGCAAAGTTACAGTTTTATTTACAGATGGCAAAATATAAACAGATTTTTTTTTGTAACTTTGCACCATTAAATAAAAATAAATGAATATTGCCGCATTAGTTTCAGGAGGGGTTGACAGTTCGGTAGCCGTTTACGAGTTGAAACAGGCAGGTTACACCCCTGAAATATTCTACATTAAAATCGGTATGGAAGATGCCGGCAGCTACGTCGGCTGCAATTCGGAAGAAGACATCGAAATCACGACCTTCATAGCAAAAAAATACGGATGCAGGATGGAAATCGTATCCCTGCACGAAGAATACTGGGAAAAAGTAATCAGTTACACACTCGACTCCGTCCGTCGCGGACTAACGCCCAATCCCGACATGATGTGCAACAGGCTCATCAAATTCGGCGTATTCAGCGACAGATGGGGAAACAGTTTTGACAGGACAGCCACCGGACATTACGCAACAACCACCGTCAGAGACGGCAAAACCTGCCTCGCCGCCGCTGCCGACAAAATAAAAGACCAGACATACTTCCTCGCCCAGGTCGATTACCTCCAGATATCAAAACTCCTTTTCCCCATCGGTCACCTTCAAAAACACGAAGTCCGCGCCATCGCCGCCCGTGAATCACTCCCCAGCGCCACACGCAAAGACAGCCAGGGAATATGTTTCCTTGGAAAAATCAATTATCGGGACTTCCTCCGCCATTATCTCGGCGAAAAAGAAGGAAAAATTGTAGAATACGAAACCGGTAAAACCCTTGGCGCCCACCATGGCAGCTGGTTCCATACCGTCGGACAGCGTCGTGGTCTCTATCTCAGCGGCGGACCGTGGTATGTCGTCAAAAAAGACTTTGACCAAAATACCATCTACGTTTCTTGCGGCTACGGCAGCCCGTCCCAGTACGGAACAACCATCAACCTCCAGGGCTTCCACTTCATTACGGAAGACGTCTTTGGAGAATTATCCGAACCAAAAGCAATCACGTTCAAAATCCGCCACACCCCCGAATTTAACACCGGCACCGTCAGCCGCACCGGCGACCTTTATCACATCCAGTCCGACGTCCCCGTCCACGGCATCGCCGCCGGGCAGTTCGGCGTCATTTACGACCGTCAAAGCCGCATCTGTATCGGCAGCGGAATGATAATTTCCGATTAAACCACCAACCAACAAAAAAAACAAAATGGACATCCTTCAAAACAATCATCTCACCGGCATCATCACCGGTCTCATCACATTCCTCATCATCGGGCTTTTCCACCCCCTTGTCATCAAGGGTGAATACTGGTTCGGCACCCGCTGCTGGTGGGTTTTCCTTCTCCTTGGTATCGCCGGGCTTGCCGGCTCCGTTGTTTTCCACGCCCATACCATCCTTTCCGTCTCCTGCGGCGTCTTCGCGTTCTCCTCATTCTGGGGCATCGGCGAGCTCTTTGAGCAAAAAAAGCGGGTCGACAAAGGCTGGTTTCCTAAACGCAGGAAGCACAACAAAACGAAAGACAGTTAATATCGTACCCGCAGGGGAGCACCTGAGTGCGCCCTTACATACTTTACTTCCAAAAAAACAAGAATAAAAAGTAATTTAGTCGTGGTTAACAACCGCTAAATTTTTAGAAGAAAGTTACAAAGAAATATTATTCTATATACATTATCAACAACTGAATCATTAAAAGGAAACGTTGTTTTTATCAAATAAATTTGTACCTTTGCGCCGAAAATATTTTTAATCATAAGAAAATGAAACGTGACGATTTAACTTTTGACATCATCAATCGTGAGTACTGCCGTCAAACATCGGGTATAGAGTTGATTGCATCAGAAAATTTTGTAAGTGAACAGGTCCGTGAAGCAGCCGGTTCGGTACTTACTAACAAATATGCCGAAGGCTATCCTGCTCATCGCTATTATGGCGGCTGTCAGCACATAGACGAAGTAGAATCGCTAGCTATTGAACGGCTTAGAAAGATTTTCGGCGCTGAGTGGGCTAACGTTCAGCCTCATTCTGGCGCACAGGCAAATATGGCTGTTTTTATGGCTTGTCTCAATCCCGGTGACAAATTCCTCGGATTAAACCTCGCTCACGGCGGGCATTTGAGCCACGGCTCGCCGGTAAATTTTTCAGGACTTATTTTTCACGCACTCGAATATAATGTTGATGAGGCAACAGGACGAATTGATTATGAACAATTGGAAAGGACTGCGCTCGCGGAACGCCCAAAACTGATTGTGGGAGGCGCTTCAGCTTATTCGCGCGAATGGGATTACGCCCGAATTCGCGCTATTGCCGATAAAATCGGCGCCATCTTTATGGTTGATATGGCACATCCTGCAGGATTGATTGCCGCAGGATTATTGGAAAATCCTGTGAAATATGCTCACATTGTAACTTCGACTACTCACAAAACCCTGCGTGGACCGCGCGGAGGCGTCATTATGCTTGGTAAGGATTTTGAGAATCCGTGGGGCAAGAAAACGCCAAAGGGTGAAACGAAGATGATGTCTGCTTTACTCGACTCTGCCGTTTTCCCCGGAGTTCAGGGCGGTCCGCTCGAACATATCATTGCTGCCAAATCTGTGGCCTTTTACGAAGCGTTGCAGCCAGAATATAAAACTTATCAACAGCAAGTACAGCGCAATGCTGTGGCTATGGCTAAAGCATTTACAGATAAAGGATATAAAATAATTTCGGGCGGAACAGACAATCACCTTATGCTTGTCGATTTACGTCCTAAGTTCCCATGTTTGACGGGAAAAATAGCCGAGCAGGCTCTTGTCCGCGCTGACATCACAACCAATAAAAATATGGTGCCTTTCGACAGCCGCTCTCCTTTCCAAACGTCAGGACTGCGTTTTGGAACGCCTGCTATCACAACACGCGGCGCAAAAGAACTGCTGATGGGCGAAATAGTAGAACTTATTGATACTGTTCTTTCAAATGTTGAAAATGAAGTAATTATCAAGTCTGTTGCTGCAAAAGTTAATTTGATAATGAAGAACTATCCGCTGTTTGCGTGGTAAAAGACTTGAAAACGATAAGTTTATAATGAACGAACTAAATACAAACAATCAAAATCAGGAAGTAAATTACGGCGAAGAAAACGTTAAATCGCTCGAATGGTGGAAACACATTCGCCTTCGCCCCGGTATGTATATCGGCGACATCGGCGATGGAACGACTGCCGACGATGGAATATACACTCTCCTCAAAGAAGTTCTTGATAACGCTATTGACGAATATATGATGGGCTTCGGCAAGTCTATAGAAGTTACAATAGAAGAAGGTGTTGTTACAATTCGCGACTACGGACGCGGTATTCCGCTTGGCAGCGTGAAAGACGTTTCTTCTAAAATGAATACAGGCGCTAAATACGATTCGGAGGCTTTTAAGAAATCGGTGGGA
The DNA here is from genome assembly GCA_031267615.1 of Dysgonamonadaceae bacterium. GTDB lineage: Bacteria > Bacteroidota > Bacteroidia > Bacteroidales > Azobacteroidaceae > Azobacteroides. The sequence goes on along the minus strand of JAIRYM010000072.1, from coordinate 4,019 downwards.
TTGAATGGCGTTGGTATCAAGGCTGTAAATGCTCTTTCGTCGTATATGCTTGTGCAGAGTTTTCGCGAAGGAAAAACAAAAGCAATTGAATATAGCCGTGCGCATATTACGAATGACGAACCGATTACGGAAACAGACCAGCCAAACGGCACACTTGTAAATTTTATTCCCGATGAAGAAATCTTTCACGATTTTCAATATCGTGAAGAATTTGTTGAACAGTTGCTGAAAAACTATACATTTCTCAATACAGGATTGATCATCAACTATAACGGCAAAAAATTAATATCCAAAAATGGACTTGAAGATTTGTTGAACGACAGAATGACATCGGATTCGTTATATCCTGTAATACGTCTGCAAGGCGAAGATATCGACATTGCTATCACACACGCAAATCAATATGGCGAAGAATACTATTCATTTGTAAACGGGCAGTTTACACCTCAAGGCGGTACTCATCTGACTGCATTTAAGGAATTTGTTTCAAAAACAGTGAAGGAATATTATTCAAAGAATTTTGAATATTCCGATGTACGTTCAGGAATAGTTGCAGCGGTTGCTATAAAAGTTCAGGAACCAGGATTTGATTCTCAAAAGAAAGTAAAGTTTACTTCAAAAAACATTGTCAGCACCGACCAGAACAGCTTGACCGTAGCAAAATTCACAGGCGATTTTATCAAAAAGGAACTCGACAATTTCCTTCATAAAAATCAGAACATATCGGATATATTACTGAAAAAAATACTTGAATCCGAAAAAGAACGCAAAGCAATTGCAGGTGTTTCAAAACTTGCACGGGAAAGGGCAAAAAAGACCAGTTTGCATAATAAAAAACTTCGCGACTGCCGTCTGCATTACAACGATACAAAAGGCGAAAACCTCGAAGATACCTGTATTTTCATTACGGAAGGCGATTCGGCGAGCGGTTCGATAACTCAAAGTCGCAACCCGAATTTTCAAGCAGTGTTCAGCCTTCGCGGTAAGCCGCTGAATACGTATGGCGAAACGAAACAGATAGTTTACAAAAATGAGGAATTTAACCTTTTGCAAGCCGCACTCGATATTGAAGACGGACTTGACGGACTGCGATACAACAAAATTATCATCGCTACTGATGCCGATGTTGACGGGATGCACATAAGACTGCTGATTATCACATTTTTCCTGCAATTTTTCCCTGATTTGATTAAGAATAATCACGTATATATCCTGCAAACACCGCTGTTTCGTGTACGTAACAAGAAAGAAACGACTTACTGTTATTCAGATGAAGAACGTGTTAATGCGATAGAGCGACTTGGACCTAATCCCGAAATCACTCGCTTTAAAGGGCTTGGTGAAATTTCCCCATCAGAATTTAAGCATTTCATAGGAAAAGATTTGAGACTTGACCCTGTAACGATGCGCAAGGAAGATGCAGTAAAAGATATGCTCGACTTCTATATGGGGAAAAATACTATGGAACGCCAGCAGTTTATTATTAATAATTTAGTTGTAGAGGAAGACGTGTGATGAAAGAAAATATGAAGAATATCCGCAATTTCTGTATTATAGCCCATATTGATCACGGCAAATCAACTCTTGCAGACCGTCTGCTCGAATACACCAGGACTGTGTCGGGAAAAGACTTGCAGGAACAGGTGCTTGACGATATGGATCTCGAACGCGAGCGCGGCATTACAATCAAAAGTCACGCCATACAGATGAAATATAGCCCTGAAGGTGGCGGAGGTGAGGTCTATACTCTCAACCTGATCGACACTCCGGGGCATGTTGATTTTTCGTATGAAGTGTCACGCTCAATCGCTGCATGCGAAGGCGCTCTGCTTATCGTCGATGCGGCACAGGGCATTCAGGCTCAAACAATTTCGAACCTCTATATGGCTCTCGAAAACGACCTCGAAATCATCCCTGTCCTCAACAAAATCGACCTCCCGCAGGCTATGCCGGAAGAGGTGGAAGACCAGATAGTGGAACTGCTCGGATGTCCCCGTACCGACATCATTCGCGCAAGCGGAAAAACAGGCGAAGGTGTATATGACGTGCTGAATGCAGTCGTAGAGCGCATATCAGCCCCAAAAGGCGACCCGGATGCTCCTCTGCAAGCGCTGATTTTCGACTCTGTGTTCAATGCCTTTCGCGGGATTATCGCTTACTTCAAAGTTGTAAACGGATATATCGGAAAAGGCGACAAGGTGAAATTCGTCGCATCGGGCAAAGAATATGTCGCAGACGAAGTGGGAATCCTCAAACTTAACATGCAGCCGCAGGACGAAGTAGGATGCGGCAACGTGGGATACATCATTTCGGGCATCAAGGTGTCGAAAGAAGTGAAAGTCGGCGACACTGTGACTCATGTCGCAAACCCATGCCGGAAAGCAATTGAAGGCTTTGAAGAAGTGAAACCGATGGTGTTCGCAGGCGTATATCCTATCGATACGGAAGACTTTGAGAACCTGCGCTCGTCGCTTGAGAAATTGCAGTTGAACGATGCTTCGCTCACTTTTCAGCCCGAATCGTCAGTAGCCCTCGGCTTCGGTTTCCGGTGTGGATTTCTGGGACTGCTGCACATGGAAATAGTGCAGGAACGCCTCGACCGGGAGTTTAATATGGACGTGATAACTACTGTGCCGAACGTTTCATACAATGTTTACGACAAGCACGGTATTTGCCGCGAAGTGCACAACCCTGCCGGACTGCCCGACCCAACGCTTATCGACCATATTGACGAGCCGTTTATCCGCGCGTCGGTGATTACAAGTACAACATACATTGGTCCCATTATGACGCTCTGTCTCGGCAAACGCGGCGTTTTGGTGCGGCAGGACTATATTTCGGGCGACAGAGTAGAGATTTTGTACGATATACCTCTGGGCGAGATTGTGATTGACTTCTACGACAAATTGAAAAGCATATCAAAAGGTTATGCTTCGTTCGATTATCATTTTTACGATTATCGTCCTTCAAAACTTGTCAAACTCGATATTCTGCTCAACGGCGAGCCGGTAGATGCACTTTCAACGCTGACTCATGTCGACAATGCCGGCACTTTTGGTCGCAGGATGTGCGAAAAACTTAAAGAACTGATTCCCCGTCAGCAGTTCGACGTAGCGGTACAGGCAGCGATCGGCACAAAAATCATTGCCCGTGAAACCATTAAGGCTGTCCGCAAAGACGTTACGGCAAAATGCTACGGGGGCGACATCAGCCGCAAGCGTAAACTGCTTGAGAAACAGAAAGAAGGTAAAAAACGAATGAAGCAGGTGGGGAACGTCGAAGTGCCGCAAAAAGCATTTCTGGCAGTGCTGAAACTTGATTAAAAAACATCATAAAACATTTGTAATTATAATTTATATATTACCTTTGCTGTCGTTCATATTAATTAAAGAGTTTCATAAATATTATTATCTAAATTTAAAAAGCAAACATTTATGGCAACAATCCTACACAGAATCAAGGCTTATCTCTATGACAACGTCTTGACAAAAGAAGATGTAAATGATTACATCGCACGAGTGAGTTCCGAAGAGTCGCTGAACGTGAAACAGATAGCCGAATCGGCAGCCCTGCGAGGCGGAGCTGATATCTCGGCTCCGGCGATGGAACACGCGGTCAATCTCTGGCTGAAAGAAATGTCGTATCGCCTCTGCGACGGCTTTTCGATCAACACCGGATGGTTCACCGCTGCGGTTCACATCAAGGGCGTGTTCGACAGTCCGACGGAACATTTCAACCCCGAAAAGCATCATGTCCTGTTTGAGTTTCACCAGGGCGCGGAACTGCGTAAAGAACTGTCGGAGGTAACGGTAGACATTCTTGGGTTAGCCGACGCCGGCATCGTCATCCTGAAAGTGGAAGACATTAAAACCAGTTCCGTCAACGACTTGCTGACGCCGGGACGCAACCTGAAAATCACCGGTCACAAGATTAAGGTCGTAGGCGAATGTCCGTGCGCATGCGTCGAATTTATCAGCGACGTCGATCCGGAAACCGTCTATCCTGTGGCGCCGGACGAT
>JAIRYM010000116.1 GCA_031267615.1 Dysgonamonadaceae bacterium | reverse complement strand
GCGTCTTTCGCCATACCCATACTCATCGTGTAATCTAATTACTTCTTCAAAATACAACTCTTGTTTTCTTGTTTGCATCTTTAACTCTTTTGTGAGTCAACTTTTTTTAGCGAAAGACACATCCCTTACGGTTGCCCATATATTACCGGCATTTGTAGGGGCTCCCCTTGTGGGTGCCCATATATTAATTGTCCCCGCGGGTACAGACATAAAACAAAAATAAAAAAAGGCTGTCCTTTTTTGGACAGCCTCCTTCAACAGATGGATAAACAACAGTTTAGTTGTCGAGAACAAATTCTTTTTTGACTTCAACCGTACCGTCGTCATACGTTATGTGACGGATAACGGCGATGCCTTTAGCATCATTGCGGACAATCTGCCCGAGAACGTTATACGATACCGTCCTTACTGCAACTTTGCCCGCCGGCTTGAAGCCCAGCCCGAGCGAACTTGTGATCTGGAACGCGGTTTCGCCCGCCGCATTGTCAAGAATAACATAATACGTGCCCGTCGTTACGCTCACTCCGGATATTGACGCGCCCTGCGCCAGGATGTTTCCGTTTTCGATGTCCTGACTGCTGGCAAAGAGGTAGATTTCTCGCCCGCCGGTCTGCGTCAGACTCAGAGCGCCTTCTCTGTTCGTCAACAGTTCAAATATCACTACGCCATCGTCAGCCGGATCATAATCCGTGCCTGCCAGACTGATATTGGATACGTCGGCGAAATTGCCGGACTTGGTCTCATCCTGCCCAAGCGACAGGATCGGATCCGGAATCCTGAAACATACATCACCTCCCGTGAAACCGGGTGCGCTTGCAATTGTATACATGAACCAATACTTTTTGTCTTTCTCCAGTGTGATCGTATCGGAAGATGCGCCGTCGTTAATATTTAGCCAGTTTCCTGCTTCATCACGGATGAACTGTACAAGTCCGGGAGGGTCGTTTTCCCCGTTTTTTCCATGCGTATAGACAGTCATGAGCGACATTGTTTCTTCCGGTTTTACTACAAATAACAATCCCGCGGCGTTTGATCCCCAGAACATCGGTCCCCAACTTGGGGTATAGTGGTCCGACTTGGTTATATCTGCTTCGTATGAGAAGCAGCTCGGGATGTCTATTTCATACGGATCTACCTTGCAGTAGTCGATATCTGCAAATTCTTTCCAGTATTCGTTGTCCGTATACGCTTTCTTTACCGGCGCTCCCTTGGGAATACAGACGGTTACCGTTTCCTTGTCAACTTCGGCGAAAGTTGATTCTGCGATTGTGGGCGGCGTTGTTGCCTTCACCGTGATTTTTGTCAGGGAAGGAATCCGGAACGCTGTTTCTCCTATCGAAGTTACGGTTGACGGAATAATAAGTTCTTCTATTTTGCCGTCTCCTGCAGCTTCGAACGCGTTGTCGCCGATTGTTTTCAGTCCTTCGGACAAAACGATGCTCGAATACTCGTGATGTGCGAACGCATATATGCCGACCGATTCAACGGTAGAAGGCAGCGACAGGGCGCCCGACAGAATTGTCGGTATGTTTTCTTCTATCTCTTCAGCTTCGCAATAGAAGAATCCCGAGCCGACCGTAGTTACGCCCCCGTCTATCACGATGCCCGTGATTTGCGTTGCATACTGAGAAAGCGTTGCTGCGGTGATTGCGTTGTCGCTATCGTATGTAATATCCCAGAACCAGGGAGCGGTGCTGCTGTTACCTATGAACTCATTGCCGAACAGAACCTGGAAGTCTTTCATTGCTCCTGTGCCTTTGATAGCCAGAGTTCCGTCGTTCCACAGAGTTGCTTTTACATCAGCCGCGTTGTCTTTCCCGATTTCCCACGATGTAACTTCTTCCTGGCAGGAAGAATATGCGTCAAATTCGACTATGTTGCGATATTGCTCGCCCCATGCAACCGTGCCGCCGGCTCTTGAATTAAGGAGGCAAACGGCGATATACTGAGAAGACTGTCCTGCGGGAATATCAATCTCGATACGGTAAGCGTTGTTGCTGTTTGCGCCGACGCCGTAGGTAGCTTTCCCTGCATCGATTAATGCATCGCTGGCGGGAGAAGCCCAGCTTGCGACTTTTCCTCCGTATGTTTCGGGAACGTTATCGGCTGCGTGTAAAGCGGCAACTTTAGTAGAAGGCAGGTATACATCAATATCGCCGATGTATCCGGTGGAGTATAATACCACTTTGCCCACCGACTGTACCGAACCCATATCTACAACTACGGACTCGCTGACTTTTCCCGCTTGTGCGCCGCCGGCATTGTGCCAGCCCTGACCTTCGTCGAGATAGTTATCGTCAAACATAATGGTTGGCGTGTTTTTCCGTCCGTATGCGCCTCCTGCTCCGGAGCCGTAGGTGGCTGTCCATGCTGCACGGTTGTAACGGAGTTCGCATGGGGCGGGTTCGATAACAGTTATCGTTGCCGATGCTGTAAATGAGCCGTCAACGGTTGTTGCGGTGATGGTTGCCTCACCAGCTGAAACGCCGGTAACGACGCCTCTTCCGTTAACAGTTGCAATTGCGTCGTCGCTTGACGACCATTCGACTGTCTGGTTAGATGCGTCGACCGGCGCTACGATAGCTGTCAGCTGTACCGTTGTAAGTTCGCGTTTAATGGAGGCTGTTTCCTGGTCGAGCGTTACGCCGGTTACTGCTACGTTTTCACAGCTTCCGTCGTCGGTATAGCCTGCCTGCGCAGCTCCTGCGTATCCTCCGCCTGCAATCGCGTTACCGTAGAAATCTTCTTCCGGATAGCCTGCCGGCAGAGGATTGGGCAGAATGGCGATTGTCTGGTCGGTAGTAACGAAGTCCTCGTCAAGCGGGTTGGCGGTAATCTTAATGTTGGTTGCATTTTGTCCGCCGTTCTTAATTAAATTGGTGTTGTTATACACATTGTTATTTATATCTCCGAAGTTTTCGTTGATTTCGAATGTGTTTCCTGTATTGCCGAAGAAGAAGTTTCCGACAGCGTAAACTTTTCCGTTGTGATTGAAGATGGCGGTACCATGATTTTCGCCCTGTTTGTTGCCGGTAAATGTACATCCGTAAGCATAAACGTCGCTGTTTCCGGGACCCCATACATTACAGATAGCGCCTCCGCCTCCGCCGCCTGCGCTGTTGTCGGTGAAGATACAGGATTTGAAGGTGTATTTCATTGCTCCCTGTGTTTTAGCGGAAAAACCTCCGCCCCATCCCTGTGAGTTAACAAATCCATCAATATGGAGGCGTTCTATGGTGATTTCACCTGAGGGTTTGCCTTCTACACTGAAGCACGGATAGCCTGATGATGTGGGGACGAGTTTTTGTCCGCCGCCGATAATGGTGACTGACTTGTTGAGAACAATCGCGCTCGCAAGCGTGATTGTTGCATTGTCGAGCGAGCATGAGAAAGTGATTTCGTCGCCTGCTTCTGCGTTGGCTATTGCCTGACGGAGGGAGCCGGGTCCGGAGTCGTTGATTGTGGTAACCGTCTGTGCGAAGGCTGTTCCTGAACTGATCGCCAATAATAAGGTGGCGATGAATAATAAAAGAATTTTGTGTTTCATAAAAAAATAAAAATTTAAATTAAACAATAAGTAATACATTATATTTCAGGGCAACCGCATCAAAATTTTATTCATCTGTTTTTTTAACATCGGAATATCATTTATAACGGTAGTCCATATATCATTAAGTTCCATTATATATAACAGTTAAATCGTTCATAATGTCATATTTTTGTTACGAAAAAGTCAATAAATTGAAAAATTCGTGATGCAAATATAAGGATAGTTTTGTTAAGAAAAAAGAAAGTTAAGTTAAAAATAATTAAAAGTGAATATATGCGCTACGTAAGAGATGAATTTTTTTCTCCCCTGCAAGTTTTCTAAAAGGACGAATAAAATTTTTCTATCTGTTCAGCAGGCTTTCGATGTTGCTCATTGTTGTGCGGAATGTTTTGTCGGTGTCGAGACGGTCGCAAATGGCGTTGTAGGCGTGCAGCGCGGTGGCGTGGTCTCGTTTGCCGATGATGCTGCCGATGAGTGAGTAGGAACTGCTGGTGTATTTTTTTGACAGGTGCATCGCTACGTGTCGCGCTTCGACGATTTCTTTTTTGCGGGATTTTGACTGTATGTCTTTGATGTCTACTTTGAAATAGTCGCTGACTACGGCTTGTATCTGGTCGATGGTGATGGGTTTTTTTTCGAGTTTTACGACTTTGCTTACGACTCGTTTTGCGAGGTCGAGATTGATTTCGCGGTTGCAGGCGAGCGAGTGTGCCAGCAGGGAGGTGATGATGCCTTCGAGGTCGCGAATGTGTTCTGTTACGTTTTCGGAGATGTAGTCGATGATTTCTTCTGATATGTCGAGTCCGTCCTGCTGTACTTTGTGATGGAGGATTTTGCGCCTGAGTGAGATGTCGGGCGGAAAGAGCTCGATGAGTGCGCCGCTGTTGAACCGGCTGGTGAGTCTTTCTTCTATTCCCTGCATTTCTTTTGGTGTGCGGTCGGAGGTCAGAATTATCTGTTTGCCGATCAGGCGAAGATGGTTGAAGATGTTGAAGCAGGCATTTTGTGTTTTTTCTTTGCCTGAGAGTTCGTGGATGTCGTCTATGATCAGTACGTCAATGCCTTGATAGAAGTGCATGAAGTCGTTGATGGTGTTGTTGCGAGAGGCGTCTGTGAACTGTACCTGAAACAGATGGGACGAGAGGTAGATGACTTTTTTGTCTGGGTAGAGGTCCATGATTCTGTTGCCTGCTGCGTGGCAGAGGTGGGTTTTGCCTACTCCGGGGATACCGTATATGTATAGCGGGTTGAATTTTCCGGAGGCGGGGTTTTCGGCTACTGTCTGGGCGATTCGCCGTCCGACGACGTTGCTGTCGCTTTCAAAGAAGTTGTTGAATGTGAACCGGCTGTTAAGGTTTGCGTTCCAGACGGGTGTTGGCAGGTTGACTTCCGGTGATTTGTTGAGTTTGGTGCCGGTTGCTGTTTTTTCTTTTGCTGTCTGGTGTTCGCTTACCAGCACTGTGTCGCCGCCTTTTTTGTCTGATTTACTGACGATCACTCTGTAGTACAGGACGATGTTCTGCCCTGTTATTCTTTTCAGTGTTGCATAAATCAGGTCTGAATAGTGTTCTTCGAGGTATTCGTAGAAGAAGTGGCTTGGCACCTGTATTGTGAATCCGCTGTCTTCATATTTTAGCGGGATTATGGATGTAAACCATGTGTTGAATGCTTTGTCGTTATTGATGTTGTCGCGTATGATTTCTAAACTTTTAGCCCAGATATGTTTTATTGATTTCACTTTTTTATGATGATTTAATATGATTTCTTACTCGTTTTTACTTGAATCGTCTGCAAAATTTGTGAAAAAAAAGCGAATAAAAAAACGGGTTTTTTCTTGTAAATTTGAATAATTCTTTTAGCATCTGTTTTTCAGTAAATTATGTTTAAAGGGATTGCGGCGCTTTTCAATCTGTTATTTGATAATAATTTAGTGGAAGATTAATGTCTGGTTTTTTTAGCCTTTGTTTTGTCTTCAAACTGTCAAACTGCTTACTTTACAGCAGTTTTGTATCTTGATTCTTATTTAGATTGATTTTTTTGTTATTCATAATGATTCTAAAATAGGGATAGTTTGACGTATCGTTTTGGATTTTGCCTCAGGTCTAGCAGCAGTTTGGATGCGTTTTCGGCAGCGGAATCGAGGTTTAGATACAGCGATCGGTCGTTTAGCAGTAATCCGAGCGAGTTGTTTTTGTCGTTTAGTCGGGCGATGATTGAGTCGAGGTTTTCGACGGCGTTGTCTACGGTTTTCATTGTTGTGTAGAAGTCGATCTTCCTGATGTTTTCGCCGACGGTGGCGAAGTCTTCCGAAACTTTGTTAAGATTTGAGATGACGGGCGAAATATCGTTGAGCATTGTGTTCAGCTGGTTGCTTGCCCGGGCGAGGTTTGATGTTGTGGTGGCAATTTGTTCAAGGGATTGTGTCAGCGCCGGATGATTTACGATTATTCTCATTCCTGTCAGAATACTGTCGAGGTGCGGCATTATCCGTTCCAGCTGTGGCATCACATTGTGTGATACTCTGTCCATCAGTCCGACGCTGGTTTTGCCTTCGATCGTATCGCCCGGCTGTACTTTGTCGCTGACGTATTTGTTCAGCATTAAATCGAGGTATGCTCCTGAGGTAAGCCCTGATTTTAGCATGCAGTAACTGCCGGAGGGTACTTTCATTTTTTTGTCGAGATTTATTTTGACTGTAATCTGTTTATGGTTCTCAAATCCGAAATCAATGTCCTGCACGAGTCCGACTTTGAAACCGTCGGCATATACGGGACTTGATTTTTGCAACTCATTTACATTCTGTATGCTGACAAAATAGTAATTTGTGTGTTTGAAAACATTGGTTCCTTTCATGTAGTTCAGTCCGGCGTAGAGGATAAAACCGCTGAAGAGGGTTACTGTCGCGATGGAAATTTCTTTTGTGAAGTATTTTTTCATATTCATTATGACTGTTGTTTTTTTCAATTTTTTGCAAAGATACGAATAATTTTTTATTTGGGATTTTTTTGTACCTTTGCATCATATAATAACACATTAATTATAATGAACAAAAATACAAAAATCATTCTGTTTATCGTTATTGCGCTGATCATAGCGGGAACGGTTTTTTATCCATCTGTCAGAAATAAATTCTTCGATAACGAGCCTGCTGTTGCTGCTCGTTCTTCTCAGCCTTTTCGCGGTGAAATATTGAATGTTAATGCAATTGTTATCAAGCCTTCAACGCTTGTTGATGAAGTTAAGGCGAGTAAGGCTACATTGCTGCCGGACGAGGAAGTGGAACTTACGTTTGAGAGTCCGGGCAAGATTACAAATATATTTTTCAAAGAAGGCTCAGCTGTTAAGAAATGCGAACTGCTTGCCAAGATTAACGACAAACCGTTGCAGGCAGAACTTCGGAAACTTGAAGCGCAAATTCCTCTCGCCGAAGATCGTGTTTTCCGTCAGAAATCGCTGTTAGAGAAAGATGCTGTCAGTAAAGAGACGTACGAGAGCGTAACGACGGAACTTGAAAAGCTTCGCGCCGACATTGCGCTGGTCAAGGCTCAAATAGCGCAGACGGAGCTTAGAGCGCCTTTCGATGGTGTTGTCGGACTGCGAAACGTGAGCGAAGGCGCTTATGCTGCCACGACAACGATAGTTACCAATTTGACTAAAACGATACCGCTGAAGCTTGAGTTTTCGGTGCCGGAGAAAAGTGCAGCAGACGTAACTCAGGGAAAGAAGATTACTTTCCGGCTTCCGCCGGAACAGACCGAATACAGGGCAACGATATATGCTACCGATTCGAGGATGGATCCGAACACGATTTCGATGAAGGTTCGCGCCCTTTATGCCAATTCAAACGGCAGGATGCAGCCCGGACGTTCAGCCGACGTTACGATCCGTGCAAATGAGATTCGCAATGCAATCGCTGTTCCAAACGAATCGGTAATAAAAGAGATGGGTGTTGATGTCGCCTATATCTATCGTTCGGGGAAAGCGAAAAGAATTGTTCTCGAAACGGGGATCCGCACCGAGTCTGTGCTGCAGATTTTGAAAGGACTGTCGGCAGGCGATACGCTGCTTGTAAGCGGGGTGATGCAGTTGAGGGATGATTTGCCGGTCAGGATTGACAGTTTTCATTGAAATATGATTGAAATTCAACAAATATTAAAGCACAGGGAAACCAGCTCTGTCGAAGTGAAATCGGCAAAAGGAGGTATCCCTCTTTCGCTTTGGGAAAGTTATTCTGCTTTCGCCAATACCGAAGGAGGCTTGATTTTGCTTGGGATAAACGAAACAGAAAACGGCTTGGTAATTACGGGTATCAGCAATGCCGAAGATAAAAAGAAAAAACTTTGGAACACGCTTCACAATCGTCAGAAAATCAGTAATGATGTGTTGTTTGAAAAGAATATTTATATTCAGTCTGTTGACGGGAAAGATATTATAGTTATGCAAGTGCCTCGCGCCGAGCGCCGCGATAAAATTGTGATGTCCAATCCCGGGATATGCCGTCCAGATGTAAAAGAAGTGATGGAAGGCAATGTGAGCGACCCGCGAAACCCAACTCTTTTCAAAATGTTTGCCCTGATAGATATTGGCGAGCGGTCCGGCAGCGGAGTATATAAACTGATAAAACTCTGGCAGAAGGCAGGGTGGGAATTGCCGGTTTTAGAAACAGACTTTGAAAACGAGCGCTCTTCGATTACTGTCCCGATAATTGACATGGAAGAAGACGGAAATATTACCGAGTATGCAAAGAAGAGTGTGGAAAAAAGTGTGGAGAAGAGTGTGGAGAAGAGTGTGGAAAAAATTATTTCTTTACTGCAAAGGAATCCATATTATACCCAAAATGACTTGGTTAGAGAAACCGGCTTGTCGCGGAGAGGTGTGGAGAAAAACATAAAAAATCTCAAATCTCGCGGTATTTTAGAACGCGAAGGACCTAATAACGGTGGTTATTGGAAAATCAATAAACAGTATCGCTTAAAGATATGAATACTCCAAATACCCCTCTGCTGTCTGTTGTAGTTTCCGTTTACAAATGCGAAAGTTTTATTGAACGAACCGTCCGTTCGCTGTTCTCCCAGAACTTTGACGATGTAGAATTTATATTTGTAGACGACTGTTCGCCCGACCGAAGCATTGAGGTAATAAAAATAATCCTGGACAACGAATATCCTGCATGTAAACCATTTGTACGGTTTCTTTTTCACGAAATAAATCAGGGAGCCTTCATAACAAAATACGACGGAATTTCAGCAGCATCCGGAAAATATATCTATGTGGTAGACAGCGACGACTGGATAGAGCCGGATACCTTTAAAAGATACGTTGAAGCAGCAGAAGAAAGTCAGGCAGATATCGTTTACGGAAACTATTTTAGAGAACACAGCGAACAGGGCAACAGGAGCGTACCGGTTTATGTCGAGAATATAGATGTTCGCTTTGCAGAAGACAAAGATTCTTTAATGTCGGACATACTGGCTGCCGGAGTATTTCAGGGAATGGCTTTCTGGATAAACGTTTTCAGAAGAAGCCTGTGGACAGAGGCACATATCAGCGTGCCTGACAAAAGAGTATTTGACGATACTTACTGCGTGCCGATCCTTTATTATCATGCAAAGAAAATACGTTATGCCGATTTTTTCGCTTACCACTATGTGAGATATAATCTTTCTTCATTTACCCGCCGGTCTTTAAATACCGATGCGGCGGAGATAACATACAACAGTATGTTGAAAGCTTTTGCAGACAAATGCCCCCGATACCTTCCCAGTATTGATCAGGTAAAAGCAAATTATAAAATATACATAATAAGAAACTCAAAAACCAGGGAGGACTTTTTGAATGTAGCCCGCCTTTTCCTTGAAATAAACATGGATGAATACAGGGCAGGATTCAGTCCGGTTAAGAAACTCGTATGGTACTGCTTTAAGAAAAAAGGCATTCAGGACAATAAAAATCATTGTCTTTATTGCCGACAACATTTCCAAATTAAACAAATAAAATTATGATAATTAACAGAGATTACATCCTGCAACGCATCAACGCGCTGATAGCGGACAACGGGACACGGGAACAGGAACGCAAAAAGAATATCAACCTGATTCAAAAGACATGGCGCCGGTTTCAATCCCTTTTACCACAGGAAATTTGCGTCTATTACGGCGACCTTTACAAGGCGTATAGAGAATACAGGCGTATGCACGGGAAAAACAAAACTGTTATCCATTCTAACTGGATAGATAGAAACTTTGTGAGTCACTGTCTGGAAAATGACTTCTCGTTCGATACCGCTGATTATTTTTCACCGGAAGCCGACAGTTATATCCGGAAACATATCGACGACCGGATATTTCTTGCTTTTAGGGGGATAATCAGCCGTCCGATGAATGAAACCGAACTTGCCTTCACAAAACTCGACAGAAAGATCCTTTCGGAAACATCCGTCAAAAAGCAATTCACCGAATATGTCCACAACGGCGAAAAATATTATATACAGGAATTCAGTTCCTTTCTGTGGATCTACCGTTACGGCATGAACAGCCTGCCGGAAGCGGTTAAAGAGTCGGTTAAAGGCAGGGATTTTTTAGATATAGGGGCGTTTTACGGAGATTCGACGCTGATGCTCCTTGATTTTGAACCCCGCCGGATTTACGCCTACGAGCCGGTGAAATACAATTATAAATGTTTGCTGGAAACTATAGAAAAGAACCGCGCCGGAGAAAAGATTACCGCTGTCAACAAGGGGGTAGGGGACAGGGAAACAAGTCTGATGATCGACAGCAATCTGGCCGAATCGTCTTTTCTTACCTTTTCTCTCTCGGAAGAAAAATCAGAAGAAATCACGGTCGCTACTATTGACTCCGAATGTAAAGACCGCAACGTGGGCATAATCAAGATGGACATCGAAGGCTTTGAATATTACGCCGTCAAGGGCGGACTGGAAACGATAAAGCGCGACCGTCCTCTGTTGCTCATCTCAATTTATCACACGGGAAAGGATTTTTTTGAGATACCGCCCATGCTGAAATCCTGCGTACCGGAATACAGATTTTCGATCGAAGATACATTTCCCAGCTCTGTTTCTGAAAAAATTCTTGTGGGATACGCAGAATAACCCCTTCTACAAACCATTTGGGGAGCTCTACGAATCATCCGTAGAGTTCTACAAGCCATTCGTAGAGTTCTACAAACCGTTCGTAGAGTTCTACAAACCGTTCGTAGAGTTCTACAAAACTTTCGTAGAGTTCTACAAAACTTTCGTAGAGTTCTACAAAACTTTCGTAGAGTTCTGCAAAACCGTTGCAAAGCGGTGCGTTGTGTACAGGGAAGGTTTAAAATAAATTAAGATTATCTCTGTTTGTCAGAATGGATTTCACCATCTTTCAGGTAAATATTTCGCTCTGCGTAATTGGCTATTTCCTGTTCGTGAGTTATCAGGATAATAGTGTTACCTTCGGCGTGAAGTTCGTGGAAGAGCATCATAATATCTTCGCCTGTTTTCGAGTCGAGAGCGCCTGTCGGCTCGTCGGCAAGCAGGATGCCGGGATTTGTAACGAGGGCTCGGGCGATAGCGACGCGCTGTCGCTGTCCGCCGCTCAATTCTCCGGGTTTATGGTTGATTCTGTCGGCAAGTCCTACTCGTTCAAGCGCTTTTTTCGCACGTTTATGACGTTCTGCTACTGCAACGCCTGAATAAATAAGCGGCAACTCAACGTTTTCGAGCGAATTAATACGTGGCAGCAGATTGAAGTTCTGGAAAATAAACCCTATTTCACGGTTTCTCATAGCAGAAAGCGCATCGTCGTCGAGTGTACTTACGTCTGCGCCGCGAAAGTAATAATGTCCGGAAGTTGGCGTATCAAGGCACCCGAGAATATTCATCAATGTTGATTTCCCCGAGCCGGACGGTCCCATAATGGCTACGTATTCATTTTTCTCAATCTTGAGATTTATATTTTTCAGTGCAGGAATCTGCATTGTGCCAATTTCGTAATCCTTTGTCAGATTTTTGATTTCAATCATAAACAATATAATATTCCCGCAAAAGTACAGTTTTATTTTTAATCTGCAATTTTTTTACAGGATTTATAAAAAATGATTACCTTTGCGAAACTTTAATTTTTACACTCGTATGATAAAATATGTTGCACCCGTGCTGACTTGCCTTCGCAATGAACGGGAAATTGATACAGAGTCATGCCTTCGGCTGTATGACCATCTGATTAAGAGCGGAATGGACGGTATTGCTGTGTTTGGAACTTCAGGTGAATTTCCACACTTGCCTCTGACGGAAAAGAAAAAACTTATTCGCGCCGCAACGCCTGTCATCAAAGGCAAAGCCGAATATATAGTCGGTACAGGTTCAATGGATGTGAACGAAACTGTCGAACTGTCGAACTACGCTTTTGACGAAGGAGCTGACACTGTTATCATCGTCAGCCCGTTCTATTACGGACTCTCGGAAGACAGTGTGTTTGAGTATTACTCACATGCCGCAAGCCGGATCAAAGGAAATATCTATCTATATAATTTTCCCGACAGAACGAGTTATTCTATCAGTCCGAAAACTGTACTGAAACTTGCACAAAAACATTCAAACATTATTGGCATCAAAGACACTGTGCCTGATATGGCGCATACAGTGGAAATCATCAAGACGGTAAAACCTGTTTTGCCCGAATTTCAGATTTTCCACGCTTACGATAACAATTTTGCTTACACCGTACTTTCGGGCGGCGACGGCTGCGTTGGAATTTTGCCAAACATTGCACCGCGTCTGTTTTCAGGATGGGCGAATGCTATGCGCAATAAAGACGTAGACAAGTTGTCGTTTTATCAGAAAAAAGTCGATAAACTGATGGATATTTTGTGGTTTCACTCGCCATTCCTCGCAACCTGCAAGGCTGTACTTGTTCAGCAGGGCATTTTCCCGAAAGACACGATGACTTTCCCTTTCCTTACTTTTCCCGAAAGCAAGAAAGCTGAACTCGAAGAATTTATGAAAGAGTTTGTCTAACTGTTATACAGAATAGACATAAGTTTCTTTACTGCCTTTTCTACATTTCTGTTCTCTTCGAGCAGGTTTATGAATTTGCTGCCGATGATTGCGCCTGAAGCATTTGCAAATGCAGCATTAAGTGTTTCGCGGTTTGAAATTCCGAAACCTATCAGGCGTGGATTGTGTAGATTCATTGCGTTGATTCGACGGAAGTATTCTTGTTTGTGTTCGTCGAAACTTTTCTGTACACCGGTAATAGCAATAGACGAGACTACATATATAAATCCTTCTGTGTTATCGTCTATCAGGCGTATCCGTTCTTCCGATGTTTCGGGCGTAATTAGCATAATTATTCGTAAATCGTATCTGTCGGCTATGGGTTTGAACGATTTGAGATAATCACGGAAAGGCAAGTCCGGGATGATGATTCCGGCTACGCCTGTCTTCCGGCAGTCGCGGCAAAAATTTTCAAAACCATACTGCATAACAGGATTGAGGTAACCCATCATCACGAGCGGTATATGCACTTCGTCCCGAATCGCTTCGAGTTGCGAAAACAGCAGTTTCAACGTCATTCCGTTGCGCAAAGCAACTGTGTTGCTTGCCTGAATGACTTGTCCGTCAGCCATCGGATCGGAAAACGGAATCCCAACTTCGAGCATATCTGTTCCGCTTGCTTGCAATGCCTTGATAATGCGTCCTGTGTCATTGAGTTCAGGAAAACCCGCAGTAAAATATATCGAAAGAATTTCTTTATGTTTCTTTAAAAATAATTCATTTATTCTGTTCATTTCTCAATCTTATAATTATATTCTGTGTACTATCGTCGCTGTCGCCTGATTTGTCGGCATTATCAGCACTTCGGCTATTTGAATATGTTCTGGCGCTGATGCAGCGAAGAACACTGTTTCTGCAATATCGTAGCCCGTGAGAGGTTTAATTCCGTTATAAACTGCATCGGCGCGGGCTTTGTCGCCATAGAAACGTGTAACAGAAAAATTTGTTTCAACAAGCCCGGGCTTGATGTTTGTTACCCGCAACGGCGTGTCGACTAAATCTATTCGCAATCCGTCGGAAAGGGCTTTCACTGCGGCTTTCGTAGCGCAATAGACGCTACCGCCTGCATAAGCGGCATCGCCTGCAATTGAACCGATATTTATAATATGTCCACTGCCTCTTTTAACCATACGCGGCACGACAAACCTTGTGATATTGAGCAGTCCCTTAACGTTAGTATCAATAACTGTGTCCCAGTCAGTGAGGTTGCCCTCAAACTCTTTATCCACGCCAAGCACTAAGCCTGCATTGTTAATCAGTACGTCAATTGTCTGCCATTCGTCAGGCAAATTTTCTATTGCCAACCTTGCCGCTTCACGCTCACGCACATCAAAAGGCAACAACAGAATTTCTGCCGTATATTTTGCTTCGATTTGTTCTTTCAAAGTTTGCAGTTTTTTCCTGTCGCGTCCATTTAGAATAAGTCTGGCACCAGATGCAGCAAACCGAAATGCACACGCTTCGCCGATTCCTGATGTTGAACCTGTGATAAATACTGTTTTATTCATAACGCAAAGATATGGCTTTTTTCTCTACAATTCACCAAAGATAGGCAGTTTTGCTAAAAATTTCCTCTTGCAATGTTTTTCATAATTTTTGCAGAGCAAAGTTGCATTGAGATGTTGAATCTGCAATGATATTTTGAGAAAACAAACTATGGAAAGAAATTTTTATTATCTTTGTTGTCCTTTATATTCAATAATTTTAAAATAAAAAATCAATGAACAGACGCTTAAATATTTTGTTTTTATGCTTGTTTGCAGCTATTGCATTACACGGACAAGATTCCGTTTTCAACACTTTAAAGTCAGAATTAGACAGGAATTTTTCCATATTAAAAGAACAGCCTGTTCCTGCATATTATGTTTTTTTGCGTTTAGATGAATTTCAAAGCGTAACCTCTGTTGGACGGCTTGGACGATTGCAGGTAAAGCCCGAAAACAGTACGCCTGTGCATATCCTTTCTTCGTGCCTGCGTGTAGGTGATGCAACACTCGACAATACACACGAGATACGTTCGGACGAAGGTGGATACAGTGATGTGCAGATAGAAGGCGAATATGTGCCGATTGACAATAATCCGCAAGTGTTGCGAAATGCAATCTGGCAGCAGTTGGACAGACTGTATAAAGATGATATAAGGATTTATGAACAGGTAAAGGCGAATATTGCAGTGAAAGTGAAACAGGAAGACAAATCACCGGACTTTTCCATAGAAAAAGCAGAGCAATATTATGAAGCGCCGATAACTTGGGAATCGCTTGGGATAAACTCAAAAGAATGGGAAGAAAAAGTACGCCGTTATTCCGCTGTTTTCGACGAAAACAGTGATATAATCGACGGTTCGGCTGTTTTGGGCGCTTCGCTGTCGCGCAAAATATTTGTAGATACCGAAGGGCGTGAAATCGCTCAAAATTCTGTATCATTTCAATTGGCGCTGACAGCTGAAACTCTTGCAGATGACGGAATGTATTTACCACTTTACAAAACATGGCAAGGTTTTTCTCTGTCGGAACTTCCGTCAGACGAAGAGGTTATTACCAAAGCGCATGAAATAAGCAAAACGCTGTCCGACTTAAAAAAAGCACCTGTTGTAGAATCGTTTACAGGACCGGCAATCCTTTCGCCCGAAGCGGCGGGAGTATTTTTCCACGAGATATTTGGACATCGTGTCGAAGGCTCGCGTTTGAAACAGGAAAATGATGCTCAAACGTTCAAGAAGAAAATCAATGAAGTAGTTTTGCCAAAACACCTCTCCGTAACATTCGATCCGACTGCGCGTTATTATGGAAAAACAGCTCTGAACGGTTATTATCTGTTTGACGACGAAGGAATACGCGCTCAACGTGTAGAAGTAGTTAAAAATGGTGTTCTGAAAAGCTTTCTGATGGCGCGCACGCCAATCGAAGGCTCGCTTCATTCCAATGGACACGGACGTGCTCAAGTCGGCTCTGCGCCCGTTTCACGACAGTCGAATCTGCTTGCCGAAAGCAATCAGAAATTTTCCAGCGAAGAACTCGTGAAACGTCTGCGAAAAGAGGCTAAAGCGCAAGGCAAACAATATGCCTACTATTTCAAAGACGTGTCGGGAGGATTCACAAATACGAGCCGCTATTCGCCCAATGCATTCAATGTTACACCTCTGATTGTTTACAGGATTTATGCAGACGGACGTCCGGACGAACTCGTGCGCGGAGTAGATTTGGTAGGAACGCCGCTTGCAATGTTCGCCCAGATTATTGCTTGCGGAGCAGAACAGGCTGTGTTCAACGGAACCTGTGGCGCCGAATCGGGCGGTATTCCTGTATCGGCAATTTCACCAGCTTTGTTAGTCAAACAGATAGAAACGCAAAAACGTGCTAAAAGCCAGAATCTGTCGCCTTTCCTTGCAGAGCCCGACAAATCGGAAGTTACGGCAAAAGACAGTAAAGATTTAATTCACCAGTCAATAGAAAAGGAAGTTGAACGCGGACTTGCAGGACTGCGTATGCAAGGGTTGGCCGCTCCATTCTTTATCGCATACACTCTCAGTGATACGAAACTGACGAGCATCAGAGCGACTAACGGCAGTCTGATCGTGTCAAACAGTAGTGTTTACAGAGGCGGAGGCTCGCGCCTGCTTATTGGCGACTACAAATGTACAGACGAGAATTTTAACGGCAATACAGGCGGCAGTTCAGGTTTCGACGGGCGTCCGTGTCTTGACGACAACGAACAGGGCATCAGATATACCGTCTGGCGTGACCTTGATGCAATATATAAAAACGCTGCCGAAACTTATGAACAGAAACTGTCGGCAATTAAACAACTCAATATTCCTGCTAAAAATCTTGAATTGCCGGACTGGGACACAGTTCCAACAGTGGTAAAGAACGATATACCTGTCCCTGAAAATAAAGTAGATAAGGCTGCACTCGAAAAATATGTAACAGCGGCTTCAGCAGTCTTCAACGATTATCCCGTTATTTTCGATTCAAAAGTAAACATGATGATTTCGGAAGGATTGATTTATTTCTACAACACAGAAAAGTCGTCTTACCGTATGCCGCAATTTTCAATAACAGTGCTTGTTTCGGCACACACTCAAACTGACGACGGCGAAGATATGCAAGACCGTTTTGATTTGACTTTCGGAAGTATAGCCGAACTGCCACCGTTAGAAGAGATACAGAAAAAATGCCGCAATCTGGCAGAAAGACTTGTCAATGAAACAACCGCTCCAAAACTCAAAGACTCATATACAGGACCTGTCCTGTTTGAAGGGCAGGCGGTTGCACGAATATTTTATTCTTCATTCGGAAACTCGCTTGTTGCCCGTCGCAAACCGTTTTCAGCAGACGGTTACTCCTACGGTGGAAACAGCATTGAAGAAATGATTGGAAAGCGGATTACAGACAAAAACATCACGATTGAAGATTTGACAGGAACGCCTGAATATATGGGTACGAAGTTGCTCGGTTATACGCCGATAGACGCACAGGCAGTCGTTCCCCCCGCAAAATTGACATTAATAGAAAACGGCATACTGAAAACTCTGCTCACCGACCGCATACCAACCGAAAAAGTTCCACATTCAAACGGACATTCACTGTTCGGCAGCGGCACGGAAGCATCGACAGGTACAGGCGTTATCCGTATGACAGATACCCGCACAAAATCAAGCAACGAACTGCGCAACGAACTGTTTAGACTTGCCAAAGAAGAAGGCTACGACTACGCATATACAGTCAAAAACGCCTATGGAGGCTATCCGCGAGAACTTTACCGCGTCAATATCACTGACGGAACAGAACAGCGAGTGCGCTCCGCTTCGCTAAACAACATGGATATGCAAGTCTTCAAAAAGATAATTGCTGTTTCTGATAAAGAAACAATTTACAACGGTCTGGATATGGATATGGTATCCGTTATCGTTCCCGACGCCATCCTGTTTGAAGACATGCAAATTCGCAGCGACAGAATAGATAATTTAAGAAAACCGCCTGTGGTAAAACAGAGGAAATAAAATGGCAGCCTGTATCTTTCTCATTGAAACATCTTCGAAAGTATGCTCTCTTGCTGTAGTCGAAAACGGAAAGCCCGTTTTTGAACGAACAGACGGCGGACAGTCTTCTCATTCCGCAGTATCAGGCGTTTTTGCACAGGAGGCACTTAGATTTCTTGCCGGCAAAAAACCGGATGCAATCGCGGTAAGCGAAGGACCGGGCTCATATACAGGTCTTCGCATCGGCGTATCTCTTGCCAAAGGATTATGTTACGGACTTGATGTTCCACTGATTGCAGTGCCGACTTTGAAAATTATAGCAAACAGCGCTGTTTTGAACTTGCAACTGTCGGGGATTGCTTTGAATCCGTCTGACATTCTGATACCGATGATCGACGCCCGCAGAATGGAAGTTTATACAGCAGTCTATGCGTCCGACCTGACGGAAATTGAGGCTGCAAAACCGGTCATTGTCGACGAACAGTCATTCTCCAACCTGCCGGCAGGTAAAAAACTGTTCTTCGGCGATGGTTCCGACAAATGCAAAACCGTAATCGATTTACCTGACGCAAGATTCATTGAAGGCGTCAACCCGTCTGCAATCGCCATGGCTGCCCTGGCTGAAGAACAATTTGCAGCAGGCGACTTTGTCGACGTCGCCTATTTTGAACCGTTTTACCTTAAAGAATTTCAGGCAACCTCACCCAAGAATAAAGTTTTTAATTCATAACACATAAACATTTTGCAGTTTCAATTATTTGTTTTACCTTTGCCACAGTTAATACACAATTAAGATGCTCACTTCAACAAACACATCACTTTCGGCAGCGCCGGCAATAATATCTCCTTTATTATTATTATTATTATTTGGCGATTCACATTTGCATATTCCAAATATTTTGCTAGTGTGTGTGTGTGTGTGTGTGTGTGTTGGGTCGCGCGCACGTATATACTAAGAATAGATCAAAAAAACAAATATGTTTTACTGATTTT
>JAIRYM010000113.1 GCA_031267615.1 Dysgonamonadaceae bacterium | reverse complement strand
CTCTAACAACAGTAACGGAAATTCCGCCGTCAGTAAGGATACTAAAGACGCTGCTTACATCGGTATCCTGTATACCAATCCCGCTTCCGGCGCCAGCCTTTTTGCGCCCGCAGGCGGTTTTCGTATCTACAGCAATGGTTCGCTCTACAGTTCCGGTTTCTTCGGCTCCTACTGGAGTAGTTCTTCCGCCGATGATAGTTACTGCTGGTACTTGACCTTCCACAGCGGTGACGCTAGCAAGCTCAACACCCTTCGCAGTTACGGCTATGCAGTGCGCTGTGTGGTGGATGAGGAATGATAAATATCGCGCTTTTTTTGTTTGCCTGAGTTTAAGAGGTTTATTTTCATTTTCAACTTTCATTTTTTTCGTATCTTTGCATTTCTTAATGCTATATTTATGTTCAAGAAGAAAATTAGAAAGAAACACGAAGCGGAGGATAAAAGAAAACAGGTTGCAGGAAAGGGTTTAGGTAACAACAGGCTGCAGTTTATTACAGGACTCATTATTACCATGTTTTCACTGTATGCAATTATTGCCGTAATCTCGGCAGTCTTTGCCGGAGATGCAGACCAGAGTGTTGTGGAAAACAGCGGCAAGTTTGCATCAGGAAAAGAAACTGATCCGACAGGAAACATGGCGGGGCTGCTTGGCGCACGGCTTGGCGGGATACTGATTAACGATACTTTCGGAATCCCGTCCGTTTTTATGTTAGTCTTTCTTACGTTTGCAGGGCTCAGGATGATGAAGGCGGTGAATGTAAACCTGTCTAAGATGTTTATCATTTTTACTTTGCTTACAGTGTGGACTTCTACGGCGCTCCAGTTCTTTCTTGGCAGTCTTTTCACTTCAACCACGTTCCATATCGGCGGAAAGCACGGACTGGCGATCTCGGATTTCCTTTACGGCAACGTTGGTAAGATCGGCGAATTTATGATTATTCTGCTTGTATTCATATTTATAATGTCTTTCATTACAGACCGGACTGTGCCTTTCATTCAAAAAATGCTAAGGAAACGGATTAAGGTAAAAATACCCGCGTTTCCGGAAAAGAACATTAAAAATATAATAAATAAAAAGGAAGACGAAGATCACAGTAATAATAATGAGTATGATAATGAAAGAAAAGAAAAAGAAATCATCATCACTGCGGACGATGATGATGATTTTCCGATCAACATACCCGGTCATGATGTAGAAAAAGACAGTTACAAACCGCAAATAATCGAAACTCCGCATAAGAAACCTGATACTGAGGAGCATTTCATTAGTGGCGAGGATGAAAAGGACGCTGCGGAGCTGCTCAAAGAACTTGGTCCGTATGATCCGCGCGCTGATTTGTCACATTATCAATATCCCAAGCTCGAATTTCTTAAAACTTATACACAGAAGATCTCGCCGGAAGAGATCCGCGAAGAAACCAAGAACAATAAGAAGCGGATTGTAGACACCCTCAAAACGTTTGACATCGAAATAAACGAGATTAAGGCAACCGTAGGTCCGACCGTAACGCTCTACGAGATTACTCTGGCGCCCGGAATCAGGATCAGCAAAGTCCGCAATCTGGAGGACGACATCGCGATGAGTCTCGCGGCGCTCGGAATCAGGATTATAGCGCCCATGCCTGGAAAGGGAACAATCGGAATCGAAGTTCCGAACAACGAACCGCAGACCGTATCAATGCAGTCAATACTTAACTCTGAGAAATTCCAGAAAACAAAGTTCGAACTGCCGATTGCACTCGGGAAAACCATTACGGACGAAGTCTTTATGGTAGACCTGATAAAGATGCCGCATCTTCTGGTAGCCGGCGCTACAGGTCAGGGAAAATCCGTCGGACTTAACGCCGCCATCACTTCGCTTTTATACAAGAAACATCCGGCCGAGCTCAAATTCGTTCTGGTTGACCCGAAGATGGTCGAATTCAGCCTCTATTCCGTAATAGAAAAGCACTTCCTTGCCAAGCTTCCGGACTCCGACAAGCCGATTATAACCGATTTCACTAAGGTTATATACACCCTCAACTCGCTTTGCATCGAAATGGACGATCGTTACAAGCTCCTCGAGCAGGCCGGATCGCGAAACGTTCAGGAATACAACGAAAAATTCATTAACCGGCGACTAAACCCGATGAAAGGACACCGTTTCATGCCATACATAGTAGTCGTGATCGACGAATTCGGCGATCTAATCATGACGGCAGGCAAGGAAATCGAGCAGCCGATAGCCCGCATCGCGCAAAAGGCGCGCGCCGTCGGGATGCACATGATAATAGCCACGCAGCGGCCAACCACCAACATAATTACAGGCACGATAAAAGCGAATTTCCCAGCCCGCATCGCGTTTCGGGTAATAACAGCCGTAGATTCGCGCACCATTCTCGATTCCACAGGCGCCAATCAGCTGATCGGACGGGGCGACATGCTGTTTTTCCAGGGCAGCGACAAGATCCGAATCCAGTGCGCCTTTGTCGATACACCCGAAGTTGAACGTATAGTCAAATTCATCGGTAACCAGCCCGGATACCCCGAAGCTCTGGAACTCCCCGAGTATGTTGGCGACAACAGCGACGGAGTCGCAAAGGAACAGGTCACGCTCGACAAGTTAGATCCGCTGTTCAAGGAAGCCGCAAACCTGATTGTAACACATCAGCAGGGATCTACATCACTCGTACAGAGAAAACTGTCCATCGGATTCGCGCGCTCGGGACGGCTTGTCGATCAGCTCGAACTCGCCGGCATAGTCGGAAAGGCGCAGGGCAGTAAAGCGCGAGAAGTACTTATTGCCGACCGGCTTGCACTTGAATACAAGCTTAAAGAACTCGGTATTTAGACACACAGAAACAATAAAAAATAACAGATGATTACAGAACTTTCAGACAGAACCCTTGGTCAGTGGCTCGAACACTGGTCGGAGACCTCGCCCGACAAAGAATACTTAGTCTACTCCGATAGAAACCTTCGTTTCACATGGAAAACATTTAATAAACGCGTAGACGATATGGCAAAAGGACTGATTTCAATCGGTTGCTTAAGAGGTACACATATCGGCATCTGGGCTACAAACGTCCCCGACTGGCTTACATTCCTCTACGCATCGGCTAAAATCGGCGCAGTTGCGGTAACAGTCAATACCAGTTATAAGCAGAACGAAATCGAGTATCTTATACAGGACGCCGACATTCATACGCTCTGCATCAGCGAAGGTGTGTTTGACGGATCCTATGTCGATATGGTCAACACCATGCTTCCGGAACTGAAAACCACACAGCGGGGATACCTCACCAGCAGTCGATTCCCGGTTCTTAAAAACGTAGTTTTCATCGGTCAGGAAAAATTTCGCGGAATGTATAACACATCCGAACTACTGCTGCTCGGACAAAACGTATCCAATCACAAGCTTAATGAATTAAAAAACCAGGTCAGTTGTCACGATGCTGTGAACATGCAGTACACATCCGGAACTACCGGCTTTCCGAAGGGAGTAATGCTCACTCATTATAATATAGCCAACAACGGATTTCTGACCGGCGAACACATGCACTTCACGTCCGGCGACAAACTTTTAGTCTGCGTACCGCTGTTTCACTGTTTCGGTGTTGTCCTTGCCACGATGAACGTGCTGACTCACGGCTGCACTCAGGTGATGGTCGAGCGTTTCGATCCGCTTCCGGTGCTGGCTTCTATTCACAAAGAACGCTGCACTGCACTTTACGGCGTGCCGACCATGTTTATCGCCGAATTAAACCATCCGATGTTCAATATGTTCGATCTTACATGCCTCCGCACCGGAATTATGGCAGGTTCTCTTTGTCCTGTCGAGCTTATGAAGCAGGTAAATGAAAGAATGTATATAGAAATCACAAGCGTTTACGGACTTACGGAAACCTCACCCGGAATGACACACACCAGAATCGACGATCCGTTTGATGTTCGCTGTACGACAGTCGGACGGCCATTTGAATTTACCGAAGTGGCTGTTATTGATCCCGAAACCGGAGAACATCTGGCGGACGGAGTTCAGGGTGAAATATGCTGCCGTGGATATAACGTAATGAAAGGCTATTACAAAAACCAGCAGGCTACGGATGAAATCATCGACAACGATGGATTTCTTCATTCCGGCGACCTCGGAATCCGTGATACAAACGGCAATTACGTGATTACCGGACGTATAAAAGACATGATTATCCGTGGAGGAGAAAACATTTATCCCCGGGAAATAGAGGAGTTTCTTTTTCATCTCGAAGGCGTGAAAGATGTACAGGTAGCCGGCATCCCGTCTGAAAAATACGGTGAAGAGGTCTGCGCATTCATCATTCTTCACGAAAATTCAAATCTTTCGGAAGAAGAAGTGCGAGAATATTGCAGAGGCAAAATAGCCCGTCACAAGACACCTAAATACGTGCTGTTTGTCGATGCTTATCCTTTAACGGGCAGTGGCAAAATTCAGAAATTCAAACTGAAAGATATAGGATTGAAGATGCTTGAAGAACGGGGCACTGAAGTGATTTAACGTTATGAAACTGTTGCTTCATACTTGTTGTGCGCCCTGTTCGGCAGCCATAATAGAATATCTTTTGCAAAGAGATATTCGTCCTGTTTTATTTTATTTCAATCCGAATATTTCGCCGAAAGAGGAATATGAAAAGCGAAAAAATGAACTGGATAAATACACATGTTCTATAGGAATAAAAACCATTGACGGTGATTATAATCACGAATTGTGGCTCAATGCCATTTCAGGACTGGAATCAGAGCCGGAACGCGGACGCCGTTGTCTGAAATGTTTTCATTTCCGTCTGTTTGCAACGGCAAAACTTGCTAATGATAAGGGTTTTGACACTGTTGCAACAACACTTGGCTCTTCACGGTGGAAAAACATCAATCAAATTGCAGATGCAGGGAAATCAGCAGTCGAACAATTTCCAAAGCTCACTTTTTGGGATAAAAACTGGAGGAAAGAGGGTTTAACCGTGCGTCGCGCCATCCTTTTACGGGAAAACGGCTTTTATAATCAGACTTACTGTGGCTGCGAGTTTTAATCACAGCATTTTCAGGGCAAGTTTAATGATTTCTTCCACGCTTGCCGAAGGTTTATCTTTGCTGATTTTACCGACAGTTTTTTGTGATGCGGCCTGATTAAATCCAAGCATCGCAAGTGCAGCAACAGCTTCTTTTGCCGTTTCGCTTTCAGCAGCATACATTGCAGGCGTTTCGCCGCCGCTGACTTTTACCTTGTCTTTCAAATCAATAATGATTCGTTCTGCGGTTTTGTTTCCAATGCCTTTTATATTTTTCAAAGCAGTAGAATTACCTGATGCAATTATTGCTTCGAGTTCATAGACGGCTACCGATGAAAGCATCATACGCGCAGTGTTTGCGCCCACTCCCGACACGGAAATAAGATGCAAAAACAGATCACGCTCACGTTTTTCGACAAATCCGAACAGTTGATGCGCGTCTTCACGGATGGACTCATAAACGTATAACTTGCATGATTTCTGATTGTTCAGAGCGCTGTATGTATTTAAAGAAATACTGGCAAAATAACCTGTACCGCCTGTTTCTACTACAACAAAAGCAGGTGTCAGTTCAACAATTTCTCCTCTAACATAGTCTAACATATTTCTTATTATTATAATGTATTAAAAACTTTTCAACATTATTCTATCAAAGTCAGTACAAAATCACCTGTAACAAAGTAATACACAGGAAAAGAAGTGTTCGTTTTCGTTTCTTTTGCCTCAAAAACTCCCCATCCGTTATAAATCGGCTTGAATGAAGATATGATGATCTGTTTCTTAAAATCAACAATCTCTGTATTCAATACCTTAAAAACAGATTCTTTGGCAGACCAGTGTAAAAGCAGATAAACGATTTCGCCATCAAGTGGAATATGTTGTATTTCCTCCTCATTCATAAAGCGTTTGACTACTTTTTTCACTCGCTGTGAAATTCTTTCTATATCAATGCCGACTTCTTTTCCCCTGCTTAAAATTACAGCGACATAGCCTTTTGTATGACTGATACTTATATTGTGCGACCCATCGGTCAAATAAGGTTTTCCATTGGGTTGATAGCGTATTTCTTTTTCTTCACCAAGCATTTCTTTGATTAACAGTCTTATAGACAGCCATTCACATTTGCGGTGTTCGTGCATTTTTTCAAGTTCCGGCAAATACCATTCTTTGTGTTCAAGTCGCGACAGCAGGGCTTTCGAATCGTATTGCAAAGGACAAATCCCTGTCATCGAATTATCAGTAAATTTTTTAGCAAGCAATTCCATACACAAAGGTAACTAATATTTTTTTATAATAATAATTTTAACTACCTTTGCGTTCTGTTTTATAAATAACCAATTTAAAAGTGAAAAAAAATATTTTCTTATTACCTTTAATTTTCGTATACGTAACCGCCGGCGCACAGTGGAAACCGGCTGGAGATAGCCTTAAAACCAGATGGGCAAAAGATGTTTCGCCGGAAAATGTCCTGCCTGAATATCCGCGTCCGATTATGGAACGCACAGACTGGATGAACCTCAACGGCTTGTGGGATTATGCTATCGTTCCCGCCGGTCAATCCGAGCCTTCGCAGTACGACGGCAAAATTCTTGTGCCGTTTGCAGTCGAATCTTCGCTTTCAGGAGTACAGAAAACTGTCGGCAAAGAAAATGAACTGTGGTACAGAACTTCTATCAGGATTCCTTCCAAATGGAAAGGAAAGAATATCCTGCTTCATTTCGGCGCAGTTGATTGGCAAGCAGAAGTTTATATCAATGATATAAAAATAGGCTCACATCATGGAGGATTTACAGGTTTCAGTTTTGATATAACGCCATATCTCGTTCAGAGCGAACAAAAACTCACATTAAAAGTTTGGGATCCTTCAAACGAAGGATTTCAGCCTGCGGGAAAACAGAATGTTCGTCCGGGCGGAATAATGTATACCTCTGTTACAGGAATCTGGCAAACAGTCTGGATAGAACCTGTCAATGCAATCCATATAAAATCTGTATTGCCTGTAGCAGACATTGATAAAAAGAAGCTGACTGTTTCATCGGAAATAGAAAATGCAGACAAAGGAGAATATATACAAGCAATTCTGAAAGATGGCAATACTGTTATTTCATCTGCACAGAGCGTTGCAGGACAACCTGTCGAACTTTATGTCGATGATCCTAAACTTTGGACTCCCGATTCGCCGTTTCTCTACGATTTGGAAATCAAACTTTATTCAGCAGGCGGTAAACAGGTTGATGCTGTTAAAAGTTACGCTGCAATGCGGAAAGTATCAATGAAACGTGACGGTACAGGCACTGCCGACGGCGTAGTCCGTATGCAACTTAATAATAAAGATATATTTCATTTCGGACCGCTTGACCAGGGATATTTTCCCGACGGACTTTACACCGCTCCGACAGATGAGGCTTTAGTTTTTGATATAATTAAAACAAAAGATTTGGGATTCAATATGATACGAAAGCATCAGAAAGTTGAGCCTGCCCGATGGTATTATCATTGCGACAAGCTTGGAATGTTAGTCTGGCAGGATATGCCGAGCGGCGACAGACAGGCGAAAGTTGATCAGCGCCATTATTCTGATGTTGAAATAACTCGCGCAGCCGAATCGGAAGCTAATTTTCGCACTGAATGGAAAGGCATCATCGACCTGCTTAAACCGCAGCCCTGCATTGTAATGTGGATTGTATTCAACGAAGCATGGGGACAGTTCAAGACAGTAGAAATATCTGACTGGACAAAGCGTTACGACCCGACACGCCTCGTCAATCCTGCATCAGGCGGCAATTCCGTTCACACAGGCGATATTCTTGATGTTCATATTTATCCTAAACCTAAACTTTGCCTTTATGATCCTGAACGTCCTACCATTCTCGGAGAATATGGTGGAATCGGGATGCCAATCAATGGGCATCTTTGGGATGAGAAAAACAGTTGGGGTTATGTGAAATTCAACAGTATAAAGGAAAGTACTGATGTCTATGTGGAATACGGAGAAGCGTTGCTTTCGCTTGTCAAGCCGTATTATTCGGGGGCTGTTTATACACAAACTACTGATGTTGAAATTGAAGTGAACGGTTTGATGACTTACGACCGCGAACTTGTCAAATACGAAGAAGATAGAATCAAAAAAATCAATTCATCTATTTCACATTCACTGGATAAATAGTTAAAAATCAGCACTTCAACATTTCGTAAAATATGGTATATTTTTAATTAAAAATAATTTTATAACAATGAAAAATCTTATTTATCGCTGTTTTATGCTCGTTGCCGCACTGCTCGTTTTCAGCATCAACACAAATGCGGCAGACAATATCAAAGCTCTGATTGTTACGGGGCAAAACAATCATAACTGGCAAGTCAGCAATGTTGCTATTAAGGAAATTCTCGCAAATTCAGGACGTTTCAGCGTCGATATAGCTGTCTCGCCTGCAAAAGGTGGTGATATGAGCATATTTACACCTGACTTCAAACAATATCAGGTAGTTATACTCGATTACAATGGAGATTTGTGGTCGGCTGAAACTCAAAAAAACTTCCTTGATTATGTTAACGGTGGCGGCGGAGTGGTATTCTATCACGCAGCAAACAACGCTTTTAAGGACTGGAAAGAATTTAACCGCATCAGCGGACTCGGCGGCTGGAACGACCGTAACGAGAAATCAGGTCCATACGTCTATTGGAAAGACGGTAAATTAATAAAAGACCATTCGGCGGGACCGGGCGGTTCGCACGGCGCAGCTCACGAATATATCCTTTCCTCCCGTGATAAAAAAAATCCTGTTATGGAAGGTTTGCCTGAAAAATGGAAACACGCTACCGACGAACTTTATGACAGATTGCGCGGACCGGGTAATATAACCGCACTTTATACATCATTTTCCGATAAAGAAAAAGGTGGTTCAGGCAGAGAAGAACCATTGATTTTTACGGTTAATTATGGCAAAGCGAGAATTTTTCATACTGCGCTCGGACACGCCGGTGTTTCTCTTGAAGATAACACGGCGATGCAGTGTGCAGGATTTCAGGTAACGCTGTTACGCGGCTGTGAATGGGCAGCAACAGGTAAGGTTACGCAAAAAATACCTGATGATTTCCCGACATCAGACAAGATAAGTTTGCGTATCAATTATAAATATTACCCCAAACCAATGGGAATGCAGCCGCAGATGTCTGAATTTTGGTTGCCGCAACCCGCTATTGTAACGCCGGGTGAGCCGTCAGCAAACGCTTATATGTCGGCGCCTTCAGATGCAAATGTTCTTTTCGATGGCAAAGATTTATCGAAATGGAAACAGTCGAATGGCTTAGAACCGAAATGGAAAGTGGAAGACGGAGCGATTATCGTTACAGAAGGAGACTTGATAACAAAACAGGAATTTCGCGATTTTCAACTGCATATCGAATGGGCGTCGCCGGAGAAAGTCGTCAGTCGCAGTCAGGGGCGAGGCAACAGCGGAGTATTTCTGCACGGTATCTATGAAGTGCAAATTCTTGATACTTACGACAATGAAACCTACAATAACGGTGGTGCAGGCAGCATCTACAAACAAAGTGTGCCACTCGCCAACCCAATTCGCAAACCGGGCGAATGGAACGCTTATGATATAATTTTCACAGCACCCACGTTCAACAAAGACGGCGGATACCGTACACCACCGACGGTTACGGTACTTTTCAATGGCATTCTCGTACAGAACAACACTATAATCAAAGGTACAACCGAATATATCGGTTTCCCGCGAGTAGTGCAAAGAGAAAAAGGAACAATCAATCTGCAAAATCACGGCAATCCTGTGAAATTCAGAAATATATGGATTAGAGAACTTTAATAAAAAAAATATGAATTGGTTTGAATGTAAGATTTCTTACGACAAAATTATGGAAAACGGTATGCAAAAACGAATAAGTGAACCTTATCTTGTTGACGCGCTGTCGTTTACCGAAGCAGAATCACGTATTATCGAGGAAATGCAACCATATATCAGCGGCGAATTTGTCGTTGCCGACATCAAAAGGGCTAAAATTGCAGAAATATTCTTTAACGAAAAAGGTGACAGATACTATCGTTTCAAGGTGATTTACATTATACTTGATGAGAAAAGCGGCACAGAAAAGAAAACCGCTGTTGCAATGTTGGTACAGGCTTGCGATGTAGAAGATGCACTCAATGTATTCAAGTCAGGAATGCAAGGGACGCAAGGCGATTATGAAGTTGCAGCAATTACCGAAACCGCTTTGATGGACATCTTCCCATTTTCGGCAGATAAAGGGAAAAATGGTAATAGCGGACAATCTTCAGAAAATTAAAGCGTTGTTGCCGGCAACAGTGCGTCTTGCAGCCGTTTCCAAATTTCATACCGAAGAAGCGATAATGGAAGCTTATGGAGCAGGACACAGGTTGTTTGCCGAAAATCGTGTCCAGGAACTTGTAATCAAATATGAACATTTGCCAAAAGATATTGAATGGCATCTTATCGGGCATTTGCAGACAAACAAAGTGCGGCAAGTTGTACCGTTTGTTTCTGTTATTCAAAGTGTTGACAGCAAGCGAATTTTACAGGAAATTGAGCGTGAGTCACAAAAATTGAACAGAAAGATTGATATTTTTCTTCAAATTCATATTGCACAAGAAGAACAAAAATTCGGTTTTTCTTTCGATGAAGCGGAAACATTGTTTAAAAACAATGTTCACAAGACACTTAATTCAGTTAGAATTACAGGCTTAATGGGTATGGCAACCTTCACCGAAAATAAAACGCAAATCCGCTTTGAATTTGCAAAGCTTAAAGTGTTTTTTAATAAAATAAAGAAGATATATTTCCCTTGTAATGAACAATTCAGCGAATTGTCGATGGGTATGAGTGGCGACTATCAAAATGCTGTAGAAGAAGGCAGCACGACAGTAAGAATCGGTAGCGCAATTTTTGGGGAAAGAAAAAACAAATAAAAAAAAATGAAAAGTGCATTTAAAAATTCAAGCACATTCGTGCAGATTCTGATGCTGTTAGTTGTTATTTTTATCGGTAATATGGCAGGTGGACTAATCCTTGGTATTTGCCTTGTGATTCAAGTATTTCCACAAACACACGATATTAGCAAAATACTTGAAA
Organism: Dysgonamonadaceae bacterium; assembly: GCA_031267615.1. Taxonomy (GTDB): domain Bacteria; phylum Bacteroidota; class Bacteroidia; order Bacteroidales; family Azobacteroidaceae; genus Azobacteroides. Next base: position 25,630 of record JAIRYM010000113.1, on the reverse strand, counting down.
TTGCCAATACTTCATCAGATTTAATTCGCGAACAACTGTTTATAAATCATCTATTTACAATGCTTTTCCCTGCATTGCTTGCCGCTTATCTGTTCTGCGACAACTACAAAGATTACTTGAAGCTTGAAACGCCTTTCAACTTCAAAACTCTCTTTTGGACTGTTTTGAGTATGCTTGTAGCTTTGCCCGCACTAAACTTTGTTACAAGCATAAATCAACAGATAACGTTGCCGCCATCACTCAAAGCGTTTGAAGATTTTATTCGTACGATGGAAGAACAAGCAACCGAATTGATTAGCCTGATACTCAATTCAGACAAGATTGGAATTTTGATACTTAATATATTGATTATAGCAGTAATGGCTGCTATTGGTGAAGAGTTTTTGTTTCGAGGCATTTTACAGAATATTTTTGCAAAAGCAATTAACAATCAACATATTGTGATATGGACAGTAGCAATAATTTTCAGCGCTATTCATTTACAATTCCTTGGCTTTTTGCCGCGCATGCTGCTCGGCGCATATTTAGGATACCTGTTATTTTACACAAAATCACTGTGGATACCTGTTATTGCGCATTTTACCAACAACTTCACAGCCGTTACAGTATCATGGTATTATCGCAACGACGAGATGGCGACAGATGCTTTTAATTCTTATGGAACAGGCGAAACGTGGTGGGCAGCAGTTGCATCATTGGCAATTTTCCTGTTCTGTATAAGACAAATAAAAAAATCTTATTTTGCGAACGAAAACAATTATAAAAAAATACTGTAAATTTGCACACTCAAAAACATTAACAATGGCAGTAGAAATAAAAGAACTTACTTCGAGAAGCGACAATTATGCGCAATGGTACAACGATTTGGTGCTGAAAGCCGACCTTGCGGAAAACTCCGCCGTGCGCGGCTGTATGGTGATAAAACCATACGGATACGCAATTTGGGAAAAAATCCAACGGCAACTGGACGATATGTTCAAAGAAACAGGGCATGTGAACGCCTATTTCCCGCTCTTCATACCCAAATCGTTTTTGAGCCGTGAAGCTAACCACGTAGAAGGATTCGCAAAAGAATGTGCAGTCGTTACGCATTACAGACTGAAAAACGACCCGTCGGGAAAAGGTGTTGTAGTTGACCCCGAAGCCCGTCTGGAAGAAGAACTTATCGTTCGCCCAACATCGGAAACCATCATCTGGAGTACGTATAAAAACTGGATTCAGTCGTACCGCGACTTGCCGATTCTATGCAATCAGTGGGCAAACGTTGTTCGCTGGGAAATGCGCACTCGCCTGTTTCTCCGCACAGCCGAATTTCTATGGCAGGAAGGACATACTGCTCACGCAACGCGAGATGAAGCCGAAGAAGAAACCCGCCGAATGCTCAATGTTTATGCCGATTTTGTGGAAAACTATATGGCTGTTCCGGTGTTGAAAGGCGTGAAAACGGCGAGCGAACGCTTTGCAGGCGCTGTTGACACCTACTGCATTGAGGCGCTGATGCAAGATGGAAAAGCGCTTCAGGCAGGTACTTCGCATTTCCTGGGACAAAATTTTGCCAAAGCATTCGACGTACAATTTCTTGATAAGGAAGGAAAACGTGACTATGTATGGGCAACTTCGTGGGGCGTTTCTACCCGACTGATGGGGGCGCTCATTATGGCTCACAGCGACGACAACGGACTTGTGTTGCCTCCAAATCTTGCTCCATTTCATATAGTTATAATTCCAATTTATAAAAATGACGAACAACTCGCTCTGATCAATGTACGAATCGAATCCATCGTTGACGAACTTAAATCGCTCGGCGTAAGTGTGAAATACGACAATTCGCAGAACAAAAAACCGGGATGGAAATTTGCTGAATACGAACTCAAAGGCGTACCCGTCCGCCTCGCAATGGGCGGCAGAGATATGGAAAACGATACGATTGAAATCGCTCGACGCGACACACTGACCAAAGAAACCGTCAGCATTGACGGTATTGGAGCAAGAATAAAAATCTTGCTCGCTGATATTCAAAAAAATATCTATCAAAAAGCCCTCAATTTCCGTGCATCGAAAACTATAACGGTTGAAACATACGACGAGTTCAAACAGAAAATCGAAGATGGCGGTTTTATCTTCGCCCACTGGGACGGAACGCCCGAAACCGAAGCCTTAATCAAGGAAGAAACAAAGGCAACCATCCGCTGCATCCCACTAGACAGTGACACAACGCCCGGACGGTGTATGGTAACAGGAAAACCGTCGGTACAGAGGGTGGTTTTTGCAAGATCTTATTAAAAATTTGCATTGTGAAACAGCATATTTTACTGTCTATTATTCTTTTTTCAAGTATTGCATTACCGAAACTTGAAGCGCAAAATACTTTCAAACAAAGTATTCCTGATTATTGTTTAGATAGTGGCGACTCCGTTAAAGTGATGATAATAGATGATATATATGTTTATCCTTCTAAATTTTATCGTGATTTATCAGAAGATGATAAATACAGAAAAACCGTTAGAGACGTAAAAAAAATATTGCCTTATGCCAAACTGATTTACTGTGCACTGATTGAAACTTACGAATATATTATGACTTTTCAGACAGAAGAAGAACGTCAGGAACACTTAAAACGCATGGAAAAGGATTTGTTTGTCGAATATAAGCCGGTTTTAAAAAAAATGACAATTTCACAAGGTAAACTGCTGATAAAATTGATTGACAGAGAATGTAATCAAAGTTCATACGATTTGCTGAAAGCATTTTTAGGATCGTTTCGCGCAGGATTTTGGAACTTGTTTGCAGGACTGTTCGGTGCAAGCCTGAAAACACAATGGGAACCCGAAGGCAAAGACGCCGACACAGAAAAAATAGTGCTAATGGTAGAACAGGGGATAATTTAAATGAGTTTTTAACAGGTAAAAAGATGGACAAATATAATATTCATTCGAGCAATATAAACGACAAGGAAAAAGAGTTTGAAACTGCGCTTCGCCCTTTGACTTTCAGCAGTTTCAGCGGACAAGATAAAATCGTCGAAAACCTGAAAGTTTTTGTTTCTGCTGCCCGAATGCGTACTGAATCCCTTGACCACGTGTTACTGCACGGACCTCCGGGACTTGGCAAAACCACTCTCTCAAACATTATCGCAAATGAACTCAATGTCGGTTTCAAAATCACTTCAGGTCCCGTTCTTGACAAGCCGGGAGACCTGGCTGGCGTTTTAACTTCTCTCGAACGAAACGATGTGCTGTTTATAGACGAAATCCACCGTTTAAGCCCTGTGGTTGAAGAATACCTGTATTCGGCAATGGAAGATTACCGAATAGACATAATGATAGACAAGGGACCAAGCGCGAGATCAATTCAGATTGATCTGGAACCGTTTACTCTTGTTGGCGCTACCACTCGCAGCGGACTGCTGACGGCGCCTCTGCGCGCTCGGTTCGGAATAAACCTGCACTTCGAATATTACGACACCGACACGCTAACGTCAATCGTAAAACGCTCGGCAAATATACTTGATATTCCCTGTAATGACAACGCAGCGCACGAGATTGCATCGCGCAGTCGCGGTACACCTCGAATCTGTAATGCACTCCTGCGCCGTGTCAGAGATTTTGCACAGGTAAAAGGCTCCGGAACGATAGACAGAGACATTACCTGTTTTGCTCTTGAAGCTCTTAATATCGATAAATACGGACTGGACGAAATTGACAACAAAATTTTGAGTATCATAATAGACAAATTCAGCGGAGGACCGGTCGGCATAACCACTATCGCAACCGCTCTCGGCGAAGATCCGGGAACTGTTGAAGAAGTATATGAACCGTTTCTTATAAAAGAAGGTTTCCTGAAGCGCACTCCACGAGGACGAGAAGCTACTGATTTCGCATACAAACATTTGGAACGTAGCAGGTTTGGGAAACAGGGAGCGCTGGATTTTATCCCGAACTGAAGATTATACAAAATAACGAATACCGGACAGTACATTAGAACAGTCGAAAAATATTTTGTAAATTTGCAGCCAAATTAATTAAATCCTGATGATTCAAAATTCCCTCCTGGAAAAATTAGATGATCTCACCGTCAGATTCGAGGAAGTCTCGTCGCTGATAGCAAGCCCGGACGTAATAGCCGATATGAAGCGGTATGTGAGACTGAATAAAGAATACAGGGAACTCGAACGTATAACCGACGCCTGTAACCGATACCGGCAATCACTCGCCGGAATAGAAGAGGCAAAAAACATTCACGAAAACGAAGACGACGTAGAACTCCGCGAGATGGCTCGCAGCGAACTCGAAACTCTCACAGCACAAATTCCAGTAATGGAAGAAGAAATCAAACTCTTGCTCATTCCGGCAGACCCGGAAGATTCGAAAAATGCAATAGTCGAAATACGGGGCGGTACCGGCGGCGACGAAGCAGCTATTTTTGCAGGCGATCTGTTTGCAATGTATCGCAAATACTGCGAATCAAAAGGCTGGAAAATAGAAATCACAAGTCTTTCGGAAGGAACTGCCGGCGGATTTAAGGAAATAATCTTTACCGTTTCTGGAGAATCGGTATACGGGACTATGAAATACGAATCGGGAGTGCACCGCGTACAGAGAGTGCCGGCTACCGAAACTCAGGGAAGAGTGCATACATCAGCCGCAACAGTCGCCGTATTGCCGGAAGCCGAAGAAGTAGACGTAGAAATAAATCCAGCCGACCTCGAATACCAAACCTCACGGTCAAGCGGAGCAGGAGGACAGAATGTGAACAAGGTGGAAACAAAAGTGCAGATCACTCACAAGCCAACCGGCATTCAGGTACAGTGCCAGGTAACGCGATCGCAGATAGAAAACCGCGAGATGGCTCTCCAAATGCTGCGCACAAAACTCTATGACATCGAACTGCAAAAACATAACGAAAATATAGCATCACGCAGAAGAACAATGGTATCGACAGGCGATCGCTCAGAAAAAATACGTACATACAACTATCCACAGGGACGAGTTACCGACCACCGCATCAACCTGACACTCTATAACCTTGCCTCATTCACGGGAGGAGACATTCAGCAGGTTATAGACCGGCTCATCATAGCAGAAAACGCAGAACGGATGAAAGACAGCGAAATATAAAACAAAAAAAGAAGCATGACAATATGACAGGACAACAATTATACGAAAACATCAGGAGAAAAAAAACATTCCTCTGCGTAGGACTGGATACCAACACGGAGAAAATACCACAGCACCTGCTGCAGGACGAAGACGCAGTCTTTACATTTAATCGCGCAATCATAGACTCAACACAGCAGTTTTGCGTAGCCTATAAACCAAATCTCGCCTTTTACGAATACATGGGAACAAAAGGACAGGCAGCGCTGGCAAAGACAGTCGCATACATCAGGACAAACTATCCAGACCAGTTTATAATAGCCGACGCAAAGCGCGGAGATATAGGCAACACTTCCGCAATGTATGCCGGAGCAATATTTGATACAGCCGGTTATGACGCAGTAACAATAGCGCCATACATGGGCGAAGACAGCGTAAAACCATTTCTGCGCGCAGGCAAATGGGCAATCCTGCTCGCTCTGACGTCTAACTCCGGATCTCAAGACTTTCAGATGACGGAAGACGCAGCCGGAGAACGGCTGTTTGAAAAAGTGTTGAGAATATCACAGCAGTGGGCGACAGAAGACAACATGATGTATGTTGCAGGTGCGACGAAGGGAAAACTGATTGCGGACATAAGAAAAATAGTACCAAATCACTTTCTCTTGATACCAGGCGTCGGAGCACAGGGAGGTAGCCTCGAAGAAACAGCAGAATACGGACTCAACAGCAGGTGCGGACTGCTGGTCAACTCATCGAGGCAGATACTGTATGCCGACAGCTCGCAATATTTTGCTGAAGCCGCAAAAACAGAAGCAGCAAGAGTACAGAACAAAATGTCACAATACTTAAAGCAAATAGGATGAAAGAAGGAGATAAAATACGCTTTCTGAACGCAGTAGGAGGCGGCAGAGTGAAACGCTTCCTGGATAAAAACACAGTCATAATAGAAGAAGACACAGGATTTGAAACCCCGGTGCCGGTCCGCGAATGTATCGTCACAGAAACCGGCGGCGGCAAGCCCCGCGAAGGACAACAACAACCCGATGTCAGCCCGGCAGAACATCCGGCGGCAGAAATGCCGGGCGGCGACAGTATGAACATATATCTCGCCTGCCTTCCGGTCGACATTAAACAGTTGAGCAGATGCAAATACGAAACATACCTCGTCAACGACAGCAACTACTGTATCACCTTCAATTATATGAACAAAACCGGCGGAAGATGGATCAGCCGCTGCGCAGACACCATGGAACCCAACACCCTGCTGTTCATCGAAGAATTTGCAAGAGAACTGATATACGAACACGAAACGGTCTGCATCCAGTTCATAGCCTTCAAGCGCGACAGACCATTTGAACTCAAAAGCGCATACAGCGTCGATCTGAAAATCGACGGCTTCAAGATACAAAAACAGCACAGTTTCAAACCAAACGAGTTTTTCGACGACGAAGCGCTTGTCTGTCCCGTAGTATTGAATGACGGCGTTTATCGCAAACAATCGGTTCCGGAATCATCCATTCGTCCCGCTCCAGTCAAAATTCCAGCCCCTGCCATTATCGAAGTCGATCTGCATATTAATAATCTTCTCGACACGACAGCAGGAATGAGCAGCAAAGAAATTTTCGACACCCAGATGGACGCCTTCCGCAAAATAATGGACAGCAACCTTAAAAACAAAGGACAGAAAATAGTTTTCATTCACGGCAAAGGCGACGGCATATTGAAGAAAGCGCTTGTTGGTGAACTGAACAGAAAATACCGTCCGTGTTCCGTTCAGGACGCCTCTTTTCTCGAATACGGCTTCGGGGCGACCATGGTAACCATCAGACAGCAATAATTACTTTTCATTGAAGAGGGACAGTGGTGTGATTGTCCTCCTTTCTTTTTTTAACGCCGGCAAGAAAACTTTTTCGTCTCCCAAAGACTTTGGGAAGCCAGCCTGAAAACTTTTTTTTTCTGAGACAAAGAGGGAATATTTACGGAGTGACGGGGGAGGGGATGGCGTGAAACAGATTCCAGATAACTATGCCGGCTGCGACGGAGACGTTGAGGGAGTGTTTGACACCGTATTGCGGGATGTCGAGGATGGTGTCGCTGCTGTCGAGTACTGATTGTGAGACGCCGTGGACTTCGTTCCCCAGAATGACGGCGATGGGGGAGGGTGGGGGAGTGAAGCGCTCGAGAGGTATACTGTGAGTTGTCTGTTCGAGTGATATTATGTGGAAGCGCTCGCGTCGAAGGGCGTCAATAGCATCTAAAGTGCCGGGAAAGTATGTCCACGGGACGGTGAACTCGGCGCCAAGCGCGGTTTTGTGTATTTCTGCCGAGGGGGGAGGGGTGGTGATGCCGCACAGAATCAGGCGCTCGATAAGGAAGGCGTCGCAGGTGCGGAAGATGGAGCCGACGTTGTGATGGCTCCTTATGTTGTCGAGGATGACTGTGATCGGGGTACGGGACACTGTTGCTAATGTGTCCGGTGTGTGGCGGATGAGGTCAGTGACTGTGAGTTTGCGCATTGTGGCTGTGCTGTTATGATAAAATATTATTTTTTGCGGTATGCTTCGAGAGCTTTTTGGAGTACGGTTACTGCCTCCTTCAGGTCTTCGATCCGGAGTACCCAGGCGATGCGAACTTCGTTTCGTCCGAGTTCCGGACTGGTATAGAATCCTGACGCCGGGGCGAGGAATATGGTTTGTCCCTCGTATTCAAAGTCGGTGAGGCACCATGAACAGAATTTATCGGAATCGTCTACCGGAAGTCTGGCCACAGTGTAGAATGCTCCGACAGGCATCGGGGTGAAGACGCCCGGTATGCTGTTTAGCGCAGGGATGAGGTAGTTGCGTCGGGCGAGATATTCGTCATATACCTCCTGCATGTATTCCTGCGGGGTGTCGATTGAGGCTTCGGCTGCTATCTGTCCGAGCAGCGGCGGGCTTAGCCGCGCTTGGCAAAATTTGGTGACGGTGTCTTTCAGTTCGCGGTTTCGGGTGATTAACATTCCGATTCTGACGCCACATTCGCTGTATCGTTTGGATACCGAGTCAATAAGGACGGTGTTACTGTCAATCCCGTCCAAGTGGAGTGCGCTGATGTAGGGGGCGCCTGTGTAAATGAACTCTCTGTATACTTCATCTGAGAACAGATACAGGTTGTGTTTCTTTACCAGGTCGCGGATCCGGTTCATTTCCTGACGTGAGTATAAATAACCTGTTGGGTTGTTAGGATTACAAATCAGGATTCCCTTAGTGCGAATATTGATAAGTGCTTCAAATTCTTCAGCCGGCGGGAGTGCGAAGCTGTTTTCTATCTTCGTGATTACGGGTCTGATGATTGCTCCTGCGGAAATAGCGAACGCCATGTAGTTGGCGTATGCGGGTTCGGGAACTATGATTTCGTCTCCCGGGTTGAGGCATGCCATAAAGGCGAACAGTACTGCTTCCGATCCGCCGGTTGTGATGATGATGTCGTCTGCGCTTATGCTGATCTGAAATCTTGAGTAGTAGTTGACCAGCTTTTCTCGATAACTGGAGAATCCATTGCTTGGGCTGTATTCAAGAGTTTTTCGGTCTACCTGCCTTATTGCTTCTATCGCAGCTTTTGGAGTTGGTATGTCAGGCTGTCCGATGTTGAGGTGATATACTTTAATTCCTCGTTCTTTTGCTGCGTCTGACAGGGGTACGAGTTTTCTGATCGGTGATGCGGGCATTTCTGTTCCGCGTTTTGATATTTCCGGCATTGTGTTGTATGTGTTTATTTATTGTGATTGTTTTTCTACATGAACATTTTGTACCAGGCGTCGAATCTGTCTACCGGTTCCTGTCCGTGTTTCGCGAGGCTTCTTCGTATTTTGTCCGGCTTCTTTTCTTTTCCGGGACTGGATTTTGAAAAAAATTTGTCTGCAAAGCATATCAGTTGTTCTTCCATGCTTTCAGGCTGCATGTCGCGGTGCGGCAGCGGGAGATTTTGTTCGATAATTCGTTTGAGACTTAATCCTGTTCCGGTGTGCCGTTCGCAGACGAGGGCATGCCTGGGATATCCTTCGGCTTTCAGCAGTTCGCTTCCCAGGTATCCGTGGCAGATGTAGGGATAGTTTCCGTAACAGTGTATTTTTGGGGAACGGGTTTTGAATATTCCGATATCGTGCAGTATTGCTGCTTCGTGAATGAATGTTGTGTCGAGATTCATTTCCGGATGCTTCTTTGCGATGGATAGTGCTTTTGCGGCTACGTCATAGCTGTGGTCGATCAGAATTTTGTACAGATCTCTGTCCTGTCTATAGTGTTTCTGTATAATATCTTCCGGGTTCATCGTGTATTTCAGTGTTCCGAGAGCCATGAATTGTAATACTGTATTTTACCTGTAACTTCTTTTCCCAGCCATTCCGGCTGATCGAAGAGTTCGTCTTCCGACTGCAGTTCGAGTTCGGCTATTACGAGGTTTTCGTGTTGTCCGTGGAATACGTCTACTTCGAATACATGCCTTCCTTCCGGCACAAAATATCTTTCTTTTTCGATCGTCCCGCTGCACAGTTTAAGGATTTCCGCCGCATCTTTCTTCGGTATCCGGTATTCATATTCTTCGCGTGAGAATCCGTTTCTGTCTGTTGCTCCCTTTATGGTAATAAAAGCCGAATCTCCGTTCAGCCTCACTCTGACAGTTCTTCCGTGTGTTGTAGAAAGGTATCCCTGCAATATCGTCACTTTTTCGGTAGCTAAATGTTTGAAATCTCCTTTGACGAGGAATTTGCGTTCTATTTCTATGCCGTTCATTGATTATTATTTGAGACGGCAAAGATATAAAAAAAAATTATTATTGTATTGCTTTAAAAAGAAAAAAGGCTGCCGTTGAGATTTCTCCGGCAGCCTTTTGGTTATATGGCGGCGAAAGCCTGTTCCAGATCCGCTATAATGTCGTCGATATGTTCTATTCCGACCGACAGTCTGATAAGTCCTGGTTCTACTCCGCTCGCCTTCTGGTCTTTGGGCGAGAGTTGCTCGTGAGTTGTTGAGGAAGGGTGTATGATGAGAGATTTTGCATCTCCGACGTTTGCCAGATGGCTGAACAGTTTAACATTGTTGATGATCTTGTCGGCATTGTTCGGATCTCCTTTTATCTTGAATGTAAGAACGGCTCCCGGTCCCTTCGGGAAATATTTTTGTGCCAGTGTATTATATTGGCTGCTCTTCAATCCGGGGTAATTAACATGATCCACTTTGTGGTTTTGTTCGAGCCATTCAGCTACTGTCTGAGTATTCTTGACGTGCCGTTCCACGCGCAGGGAAAGTGTTTCGAGTCCGATCACGAGTTGAAAAGCATTGAACGGGCTTAATGTATTTCCCCAGTCGCGCAATCCTTCCACTCTTGCCCGTGTATTGAAAGCAATGTTTCCAAACGGTCCGTCTGTTCCGAATACATCCCAGAAAACCAGACCGTGATAACTGTCGGAAGGCTCTGTGAAAGAAGGGAACTTACCGTTTCCCCAGTTGAATTTACCGCTGTCGACGATAATTCCGCCGAGCGACGTACCGTGTCCGCCAATCCACTTTGTTGCCGATTCTACTACGACCGCGGCGCCGTGTTCAATGGGACGGAACAGATAGCCTCCCGCTCCGAAAGTATTATCGACAATCAAAGGGATATTATGGCGGTTTGCTACGGCGGCGACAGCATCGAAATCGGGGATATTAAGTTCCGGATTGCCGATAGTTTCGAGATATATGGCTTTTGTTGAGCCGTCGATAAGTTTTTCAAATTCGGCGGGATCGTCTGTCTTTGTGAATCGCGCTTCAATGCCGAGCCGTTTGAACTGCGATTTGAATTGATTATACGTTCCTCCGTAAAGGTGGGAAGTAGAAACAAAGTTATCGCCAGTTTGCAGGATATTGTTCAGCGCGATAAACTGAGCCGACTGTCCTGAACTTGTAGCTAAACCTGTTACACCGCCTTCGAGCGCCGCGACTCGCTTTTCAAAAACGTCGGTAGTCGGGTTTTGCAGACGGGTATAAATGTTTCCAAACTTGCGGAGGCCAAACAGGTCTGCTCCGTCCTGTGCGTCAGTAAAGACGTATGATGTGGTCTGATAAATCGGCAGAGCGCGTGCGTGCGTTGTCGGTTCAACCACCTGTCCTGCGTGTACCTGCAGGGTTTCAAATTTATGATTCTTACTCATAATTATTATTGATTATAAATTTTGTGCAAAGGTACACTGTTTAAAAATAATGTGCAATACCGTAATTCAGGTATTTTTTTTACAGTATTTATTCGTGCCGAAAAATATTGAGGGTTACAGGATATGATCCAGGAATAAAAATACTGTCCCGTCCTTGAAAAGTTGTAACACTTTTTAGGGACGGGACAGTAAAAACAAATAGGGGGCTACATTAGATTGCGGATTTTCCCGTAATTACTCTGTTACGTATATATTTACCAGCTTGCTTTCTTCACTCCCGGGATCAATCCTGACGATGCCATTTCGCGCAGTTGTATGCGGGAAATGCCAAACTGACGGACATAGCCTTTTGAACGTCCTGTGATCGAGCAACGGTTGTGCAGGCGCACGGGCGACGCATTCTTGGGCAATGCTTGCAGTGCTTCGTAATTGCCTTCCTTTTTGAGTTGCGCACGTTTTTTTGCGTATTTCGCAACTAATTTGGCGCGTTTTACTTCGCGGGCTTTCATTGATTCTTTTGCCATAGTCGTTTATTTTTTAGCGTTCTTAAAAGGTAATCCGAACTCACGGAGCAGGGCGTAGCCTTCCTCGTCGGTTTGGGCGGAGGTAACGAAAGTGATGTTCATTCCCTGCAACTTGGTGATATTGTCGATGTTGATTTCAGGAAAGATGATTTGTTCCTGAATGCCGAGCGTGTAATTGCCGCGTCCGTCGAGTTTACTCTCAATTCCTTTGAAGTCGCGGATACGGGGCAAGGCAATGCGGATGAGTCGTTCAAGAAATTCGTACATCCGTTCGCGGCGAAGAGTTACCATCGCTCCAATCGGCATCTTGCGACGCAGTTTGAAGTTCGATATGTCTTTCTTCGATACTGTTGCTACGGCTTTCTGACCGGTAATGGTGGTCAGTTCCTGGATTGCTACATCGACAATTTTTTTATCTGACGTGGCATCGCCAAGTCCCTGGTTGATAACTATTTTTTTTAACACTGGAACTTGCATTTTCGATGTGTAAGCGAATTCTTTGGTCAGCGCCGGAACGATGCGTTCCTGATAGTCGCGTTTCAGATTTGCCGTTGATGTGCCGGATTTTGCGGCGGCTTTTTCAGCCGTTGCTGCCGATTTTTCTGTATTTGCTGTTTTCTTTGCCATTATTTGATTACCTCCCCTGATTTTTTAGCGTAACGGACAGATTGTTTGCCTTTTGCCTCTTTCTTGAATCCTACTCTTGTCGGTTTGCCCAATTTAGGATCCAGCAGGTTCAGGTTTGAGATGTGGACAGGCGATTCTTTCTTTTGGAATCCGCCTTGCGGACTTTTTGCATTTGGTTTCGTGGATTTCGACACCATATTGATGCCTTCCACGAGTACGCGTCCCTTCTCTGCCAGTACCTTCAGTACTCGACCTGTTTTACCTCTGTCTTCTCCTGCATTGACAAAAACCGTATCTCCTTTTTTTATCTTAAATTTTGCCATCTTCTTTTAATTTTCTGATTTCTAAATTTCTAATTTAAATTAAAGTACTTCGGGCGCTAGTGACACGATTTTCATATTCACGGCACGGAGTTCGCGGGCTACTGGTCCGAAAATTCGGCTACCGCGAATTTCACCGGCATTATTGAGCAGTACGCAGGCGTTGTCGTCGAATCGGATATACGAGCCGTCAGTGCGGCGTATTTCTTTTTTCGTACGCACGATAATTGCCTTTGACACTGTGCCTTTCTTCATTTCACTCGAAGGGATAACGTTTTTTACTGATACTACAATAACGTCTCCCACTGATGCGTAACGGCGGCGTGTTCCGCCCAAAACCCGAATACATAGTACTTCTCTTGCTCCGGAGTTATCTGCTACTGTGAGCCTCGATTCTTGTTGTATCATAATTATTTAGCCTTTTCGATGATTTCTACTAAACGCCATCTTTTGGTTTTGCTCAAAGGACGGGTTTCCATTATTTTTACTGTATCGCCGACGTTACATTCGTTTTTCTCGTCGTGAGCGTGGAATTTTTTCGTCTTGTTGACGAATTTTCCGTAAATGGGGTGTTTTTCTTTCCATTTCACTGCCACTGTGATGGATTTTTCCATCTTGTTGCTGGAAACTACCCCGATTCGTTCTTTTCTTAAATTTCTGGTTTCCATGTTTATTGCTCGTTTACTTGTTATTAATTTCCCGTTGACGCAGTTCGGTTTTCATACGTGCAATCTCACGGCGTGAGCGTGTTATTACCGCCGGACTGTCGAGGGGCGAGATGCTGTGATTGATTTTCTTCTGCTCGTAAGCTTTTGTTTCAACCTCCAGACGCTCTTTCAACTCACCAGTTGTTAAATCTCTGATTTCTGCAATTTTCATAATGGTTTACACATTTTCGTTGTTAAAATCATAATCGTATCTTACGATAAACTTCGTTGTAACGGGAAGTTTTTGAGCTGCAAGGCGAAGTGCTTCTTTCGCTATTTCGAACGATACACCTTCGACCTCGAAAAGTATTCTGCCCGGGGTTACCGGTGCAACAAATCCTTCGGGGGCTCCTTTTCCTTTACCCATACGTACTTCTGCGGGTTTTTTGGTAATCGGCTTGTCGGGGAAAATTCTTACCCAGACTTGTCCTTGACGCTGCATATATCGGGTAACGGCGACGCGGGCAGCTTCGATTTGCCGACCTGTTATCCATTTCGATTGCAGTGTTTTTATACCAAAAGAACCGAATGACAACTGGTTTCCCCGTTGTGCATTGCCTTTCATCCGTCCCTTTTGAGATCTTCTGAACTTTGTTTTTTTTGGTTGTAACATCTTTTATTCTTAAGATTACTAATTTTACTTATTGTCTATAGAAGTCCTGGTTCTGCTACGGTCGCCGCCTCTACTTCCGCCGCGGTTATTACTGCGTGGCGCACGGTCGCGACGGTTTCCGCCACGATATTCTCCGCGTTCGCCTCTGTCGGGGCGTTCTCCGCGAGTGCCGGTTTCTTTGGTGGCAGTGAATTGCGGCGCAAGGTCGCGTTTGCCATAGACTTCGCCGCGGCAAATCCATACTTTGATGCCGAGTAGTCCGACTTTGGTCAGGGCTTCACCCAATGCGTAGTCGATATCAGCTCGCAGTGTATGTAACGGTGTACGTCCTTCTTTATACATTTCTGAGCGTGCCATTTCGGCTCCGTTCAGACGTCCTGATATTTGTATTTTTATTCCCTCAGCACCCATTCGCATTGTCGATGCGATAGCGGTTTTGATTGCCTTGCGGTAGTTGATTTTACCTTCGAGTTGGCGAGCTATGTTGTTTGCAACGATTACGGCGTCGAGTTCGGGGCGTTTCACTTCGTTGATATTGATTTGGATTTCCTTGTCCGTAATCTTCTTCAATTCTTCTTTCAACTTATCTACTTCCTGTCCGCCTTTGCCGATGATGATTCCTGGGCGGGCGGTGCAAACTGTTATAGTTACGAGTTTCAACGTACGTTCAATCACTATTCGTGATATGCTTGCTTTGGCAAGACGTGCGTTCAGGTATTTGCGGATTTTGGTGTCTTCGAGCAACGTGTCGCCGTACTTGTTTCCACCGTACCAGTTTGAATCCCATCCGCGAATGATTCCCAAACGATTGCTAATCGGATTTACTTTTTGTCCCATAATTAACTTTGTTGAACGTTTTTAGTATCTACAAACAACGTTACGTGGTTCGAGCGTTTGCGAACGCGGTAGCCACGTCCCTGGGGGGCGGGGCGGAGGCGTTTCAACATTCCTGCCGAATCAACCGATATTGCTGTTACAAACAATTCTCCTCCTTCGGCTTTGCGCTGGTTTTTTTCTTCCCAGTTGGCGATTGCCGAGCGAAGCAGTTTTTCTACCCTCTGTGAAGCCTCCTTGTTGGAATATTTCAAAACGCCGAGTGCACGGAATGCTTCCATACCGCGTATCATATCTGCCACAAGGCGCATTTTGCGCGGACTTGTAGGCACATTTCGCAATTTAGCGAAATACTCTGTTTTGCTGGCTTCTTTTCTTTGTTCTGCCGATATTCTTTTTCTTGCTCCCATAGATTATTTCTTTTTATTGCCTGCGTGTCCGCGGAACTGGCGGGTGGGCGAAAATTCGCCTAGTTTGTGTCCTACCATATTTTCCGTGATATAAACAGGAATGAATTTATTACCGTTATGCACTGCGACTGTATGTCCGACAAAGTCGGGCGAAATCATCGAGGCTCTTGCCCAAGTCTTTACGACTGTTTTTTTACCTGTCTCGTTCATAGTCAGAATTTTCTTTTCCAACTTGAGACTGATATATGGACCTTTTTTTAATGAACGACTCATATTCTTTACGCTTTTATCAGGTTATTTTTTTCTTCTTTCAATGATATACTTTGAAGAGTGCTTTTTAGGAGCGCGAGTCTTCAAACCCTTTGAATACAATCCTTTGCGTGAACGTGGATGTCCTCCTGAGGCGCGTCCTTCGCCGCCGCCCATCGGGTGATCGACTGGATTCATTACGACGCCGCGTACGTGCGGACGGCGACCGAACCAACGAGTGCGTCCCGCTTTTCCTGATTTTTCAAGCGCGTGGTCTGAATTACCCACGCTTCCCACAGTAGCCTTGCAAACAGAGAGAATTTTACGTGTTTCACCAGAAGGAAGTTTGATGATGGCGTAGTTGCCTTCACGTGATACTACCTGTGCGAATGTTCCTGCCGAACGAACGATTTTAGCTCCCTGTCCGGGACGGAGTTCAATGTTGTGAACTACTGTTCCGAGCGGGATGTTTGCCAACGGAAGCGCGTTACCTATTTCAGGTGCGGCTTCGTTGCCCGAAATCACTATCTGGTTAATTTCCAAACCGTTGGGGGCAAGGATGTAGGTCTTTTCCCCGTTGGCGTAATACAACAGTGCGATGCGAGCTGAGCGATTCGGATCGTATTCGATTGCTTTCACTGTTGCTGGAATACCATCTTTATTTCTCTTGAAGTCGATAAGTCGAAAACGACGTTTGTGCCCGCCACCAATTTGACGCATCGTGCGATGCCCTTCGTTGTTGCGTCCGCCTGATTTCCTTTTCCCGAAAACAAGAGATTTCTCCGGTACAGCAGCAGTGATTTCACTGAATGTACCGATAATCTTGTTTCTTTGCCCCGGTGTTGTGGGCTTTAATTTACGGATTCCCATTTTTTGTTATTATTTTAAACATTTGCGAAGAAGTCAATCTTCTCACCTTCTTTTAACGTTACGATGGCTTTTTTGAACGAGGTTTCGCGTCCGTTCACTACACCTGATTTAGTGTAGCGCGATTTGCGTTTGCCGTCGTAGTTCATCGTGTTTACTTTAGTTACTGTAACTCCGTAGAGCGCTTCAATAGCTTCTTTGATTTGAATCTTGTTAGCGTCAGGAGTAACACGGAAACCTACTCGGTTTTCTCTCTTTTCTGTAATTCCGGTTTGTTTTTCTGTTACAATTGGTTTGATGATGATTCTCATTGTTTTGTTCCTCCTTAAAAATTATTGATTGCGCTTACCGAACTTTCCGTCAGCACGAGATGGGCTGCGTTTAATACTTTGTAGGTATTGAGTTCGTTTACTGTTGTTACTATTGCTTTTTGCACATTTCGCGCCGAAAGGAATATGTTGTCATTATTCTCCGGAAGCACTACGAGCAGTTTTTTGCCTGCCAAATTGAGATTTTTCGCTAATGCGAGAAATTCTTTTGTCTTCGGAGCCTCGAAGGTGAAGTCTTCGACTACCGTCAGTGCGCCGTCTTTCACTTTATATGAAAGGGCCGACTTGCGGGCGAGGGCTTTTTCTTTCTTGTTGAGTTTAAATTCGTAGTCGCGGGGTTTGGGACCGAAAATGCGTCCTCCACCTACCATTACGGGCGAATTGATGTCGCCGTGGCGCGCTCCTCCTCCTCCTTTCTGACGTCCGAGTTTCCGTGTTGAACCTGACATTTCGCTCCTCTCTTTCGATTTGGCTGTTCCCTGACGACGGTTGGCAAGATGTTGCTTCACGTCAAGGTATATTACGTGGTCGTTGGGTTCAATGCCAAAAACGCCGTCTTTGAGAGTTACCTTTTTCCCGGTATCTTCTCCTTTAATATTATAAACGTTGATTTCCATTACTTTGAAACTATTACGATTGAACCTTTTGCGCCCGGAATCGAACCTTTCAAGAGAAGAAGATTGCTTTCGGGTAATAATTTGATTACTTCGAGGTTTTGAACGGTAACGCGAGCGTTGCCCATCTGACCTGCCATGCGCGTTCCTTTGAATACTTTCGCGGGATACGAACACGCTCCAATAGAACCTGGGTGGCGCTGACGGTCGCTCTGACCGAGAGTTGCTTCGCCAACCCCTTTGAAACCGTGGCGTTTAACAACACCCTGGTATCCTTTACCTTTCGATGTCCCTATGACATCAACATAAACTTCGCCGTTAAAGAAATCGACTGTGATTACGTCTCCGGGCTTGTACTCGCCCTGACCTTTGAACTCGGCCAAGTGCCTTTTCGGGGTAACTCCGGCTTTTTTGAAGTGTCCAGCTTCGGGTTTTGTGGTGTGTTTGTCTTTTTTATCCTCAAACCCTAACTGAATTGCCTCATAACCATCTTTTTCAACGGTTTTGACCTGTGTTACCACGCAAGGACCTACTTCGATAACAGTGCATGGCAAATTTTTGCCTTCGGCACTGAAAATGGATGTCATTCCGATTTTTTTCCCTATTAATCCTGGCATTTCAAAAAATTATTTATTAATTGAGTTTTCAGTAAACGAGAACGCTGTCGTGCTTACTTCAATCTCTTGTTATATTTATCTCTGAGTACTTTTCAACGTTTCTATTTTTATACCTTAATTTCCACTTCTACGCCGCTTGGCAATTCGAGTTTCATCAGAGCATCGACTGTTTTTGCTGTTGAACTGTAGATGTCAATAAGGCGCTTGTAAGATGAAAGTTCGAACTGTTCGCGTGATTTTTTGTTTACGAATGTTGAACGGTTTACTGTGAAAATTCGTTTGTGTGTCGGGAGTGGAATAGGACCGCTGACTACGGCTCCTGCCGCTTTAACTGTTTTTACGATTTTTTCTGCCGATTTATCGACGAGATTGTAATCGTAGGACTTCAGTTTAATTCTAATTTTCTGGCTCATTGTTAATTTTTTTAATTTTTAAATTTTAAAAATCCTCCATAAAATTCTCCATTCTGAATTCAAAAAAGAGCCATTTCCTCTCTGAAATTCAACCATTTCGGTGCATTTTCTTGCACGAAAATATTCGAAATAGGCTGCAAAGTTACGAAGAATTTTTTTAATGACAATGGGTTGCGTGATTTTTTTTTGAAAAATTTAATTATTCTTTCATATTGTGGAAAACGTTTTGTACGTCTTCGTCTTCTTCAAATTTTTCCAAGAGTTTTTCTATTGAAGAGCGTTGTTCGTCTGTAACTTCCTTATAGTCGGTTGGTATCCATTCAAATTCGGCGCTGTGAATTTCATAGATGTTTTCTTCAAAATACTTCTGAATGGCTGAATTAGATTGGAAATCGCCATAAACGAAAATCACGTTTTCTTCCTCGTCAAATTCGATTTCTTCAACGCCGAAATCAATCAGTTCGAGTTCAAGTTCTTCCAGGGTAATACCATATTTTGGCGTTACTTTGAACACGCATTTATGATTGAATAAAAACTGTAAACTGCCGCTTGTGCCGAGTGAACCGCCAAATTTATTAAAGTAACTGCGAACATTGGCGACAGTACGCATATTGTTGTCGGTGGCAGTTTCGACAAGTATTGCGATGCCATAAGGACCGTAGCCTTCATAGATTATTTCTTTATAGTCCGCGGCGTCTTTCTGTGTGGCGCGTTTGATGGCGCGTTCTACGTTGTCTTTCGGCATATTTTCTTTTTTAGCCTGCTGTACAAGAACACGCAGACGTGGATTACTGTCGGTTTCCGAACTACCTTCACGGACAGCAATCGTAATTTGTTTGCCGAGTTTGGTAAAAACGCGAGCCATATTTCCCCAACGTTTCAGTTTAGTCGCTTTTCTGTATTCAAATGCTCTTCCCATTTTTTGAATTGTAATTATTTTCAAAAATTTAGGGAGCAAAATTACAAACTTTTTTTGAAACAGCAAAAAAATGCTTTTCAAAATGTCTGTTCAAAAAATTTTATTATCTTTGCAAATTATTATGAACTGAATTTTAAACTAAAATTTTGAGAAAAATGAAAACAAAATTTTTTTTATGTATGCTTATCGTAGCGCTTATTGTAGTGTCCTGCGGAAAATATTCATCTGAATACAAAGCGCTGAAAGCACAGAATGATTCTCTGTTGCTTGACGCCGAAAAAAATCAAGCTGAACTTGATGAAATTGTTGCTCTGTTCAACGAAGTAGAAGAAAACTTTTCAAACATCAAGGCGGCTGAAAACTATCTGAACATACAGTCAAGCGCAATTGGCGAACTTACGCCGTCAGTGAAGGAACGAGTGCGTTCCGATATGCAACTTGTTACGGATATCCTTACCAAAAATAAGGAAAAAATCACAGAGTTAGAATCTAAATTGAAAAACTCGTCAATAAAATCCTCGCATTTACAAAAAACTATTGACGGATTGCGTATTGAACTCGAAAACAAAACCAAATACTTGGTTATCCTCAGTGCCGAACTTGAACGAAAAGACAAACAAATCAGCAATTTAACCGCTAATGTTTCGGCTCTTTCAAAAGATGTAGAAAATCTTGCCTCGAAAACTGCCGAACAGCAACAAACTATCAGCGCTCAACAGCGAGAACTAAACACGGTTTACTATTGTTACGGCACTGCAAAAGAATTAAAAGAGCAAAAAATTCTCAAAAACGGTGCAATGACTTCATCGTTCAACACGAATTATTTCATCAAAGTAAAAAACTTCAATGAGTTAAAGAACATTCCGTTGCAGGCTAAACAGGCTGAACTACTGTCGAAACACCCTAACGGTTCTTATGAATTTGTAAAAGATGCCAACAAAAAGGTGGAACTGCATATTATTGAACCGAAATCGTTTTGGAGTTTGACCAAATATCTTGTTATAAAGGTGAATGTATAAAAGAGTTTGTTGTGTTTTTATATGAAAAGATCTTTGTTGTTCTGTAATGTATTGTTTGCAATAATCGCACTGTCAGCGCAGGATTCGTTGAAAATTGCTATTGATAGTGCGGTGGAGGCAAACATGCGACAGCAGGTTGTTTCAGACGATATTTTTATGCAAGCCACAGAAGCCTATTCAAAAAGTGATTTTCTGACGTCAGCTACAATCTACGAACAGATTTTGAAAGAAAAAGGTGCGTCGGCGACGGTTTATTATAATCTCGGCAACAGTTATTACAAAGCAGGCAAGATTGCGCCAAGTATACTCAATTATGAACGCGCTTTGCTACTTAATCCGGGTGACAGCGATACTCGTCACAACTTGGAAATCGCCCGCCTGAAAACAGTAGATAAGATTGAGCCGGTCGGCGAATTTTTTATCAGTTCGTGGCTATGGGCTGTGCGAGATATATTCAGTACCGACGAATGGACTGTTTTTGCGATAGTCTGCTTTATTTTATTGGTAATATGTCTGTTCCTGTTTTGTTTCACTCGAAGGATTATTCTGAAAAAATTAGGTTTTTATGCAGGAATTGGATTTTTTGTGCTGGTTATTGCCGCCAATTTTTTTGCGGCAGGCGAAAAAAATCAACTGACACAACGCAATACAGCAATCGTCGTTTCGCAGACTGTTACAATAAAAAGTTCGCCCGACACGAGTGGCACAGACTTGTTTATTCTTCACGAAGGAACTAAAGTAAAGATAAAAAACAAACTCAACGATTGGAATGAAATTGAAACCGCTGATGGAAATGTTGGATGGATTTTTAGCGAAGAAATAGAAGTCATCTAAAATATAAATATGTTGAAATACAAAAGAATATTGTTGAAACTAAGCGGCGAGTCACTGGCTGGCGAAAGAGGTTATGGAATAGACGAGAATCGTCTTTCTGTATATTCTTTTCAAATAGCGGAAATAGCCTCAATGGGAGCAGAAATAGCCATTGTGATCGGTGGCGGTAATATTTTTCGTGGACTGTCGGGCGTTACTCGCGGTTTTGACCGTCAGAAAGGGGACCAGATGGGTATGTTGGCGACAGTTATAAACAGTTTGGCGTTGAGTTCGGCGCTTGCTATGCAAAACGTTCGTGTTCGTGTTTTCACTGCTACACGAATGGAACCGATAGGACAATATTATTCAAAAGAAGCTGCAATTGAGGCGTTAAAGAATGGAGAAATTGTTATTGTTGCAGGCGGAACAGGCAATCCATTTTTTACGACAGACACCGCTTCTGTTCTGCGTGGCGTGGAACTCGAAACTGAAGTTATGCTCAAAGGTACTCGCGTTGACGGAATTTATACTGCCGACCCTGAAAAAGACAAGTCAGCAATGAAATTTGACGAGATTACCTACGATGAAATTTACCGTCGCGGCTTAAAAATTATGGACTTGACAGCAACTGCTCTTGCCCGCGATAATCGCTTGCCGATAATAGTTTTCGATATGGATTTTTCCGGAAATCTAAAAAAAGTTTTAGAAGGAGAAAAAATTGGAACGCTTGTTCATTGCTGAATTGGGAAAAAACTGCAAAATATTTGGAAGAATTCAATTATTGTTGTAACTTTGCAAAGTCTTTAATCTAAAATTATAAGCAAATGAAAAGAAATATTTTAACCTTCTGTGTTTTCGCGTTTTGCACAATGATTGCATCTGCACAGATGATAAACAAATCGTATGAAGCAATCGGAAAATACAACAAAAAAATTTCCGGCAGTTGTGTAGCAATTAAAGTAAGCACTGATTTAAAAAACGCCCAAAGTTTGATGGAAGCTCTTTTGAAAAAAGAAGGATTAAAAGGGAAAAAACAAGGAAAAACTCTGAACTACAAAACAATTATCTATCAAACAATCAGCCCTGATTATATGAATTTGAACATCGCTTTTGAAAAAACAAACAAAAGTAAGAAAAACTCTGTGACAACAGTTTATTGTTTCCTATCTAAAGGCAAATTCGGCGAAAGTGAATTTGTTTCCGCCGTCTCAGACCCACAAGAAATTGCCAATCTAAAAAATCTTTTAGACACTAAATATGCAGAAGCCATATATAACTATGATATAGCACTGCATGAAAAAGCAAAAAAGAAAAATATCGACAAACGTACAAAGGACATAAAGGGCTACGAAAAAGATATTGACAAAGCGAAAGAAAATATAGAAACCGCAAAACGCGATATAGAAACCGCCCAAAAAGCTGTCGAAGATAAAATCGTGCCCAGCAAGAAAAAATGAAAAAAAGAACTAAAGCAAATAAAATATAATATAATTTAGAAAAAACATGAAAAAAGAATCAGTATTAAAAAGTTATGAATTGGCAAAAGAACAATACGCCGCTTTTGGTGTTGATGTTGAATCAGCCTTGAAAAAATTACAGGACATCGCTATCTCTATTCAGTGCTGGCAAGCCGACGATGTTTCGGGTTTTGAAAACCTTGATAATCTCGGCGGCGGCGGTATTCAGGCTACGGGAAACTATCCGGGTAAAGCGAGGAATATCGAAGAATTGCGTAGCGACATAGAAAAAGTGCTGTCGCTCGTTGCAGGAAAGCATCGTTTGAGCCTACACGCTATTTACGGCGATTTTGGTAAAAAAATTGTTGACCGAAATGAAGTTGAACCCGTGCATTTCAAATCGTGGATTCAATGGGCAAAACAAGCGAACATTAAACTGGACTTCAACTCAACGTCTTTCGGACATCCGAAAAGCGGTGATTTGACATTAGCAAACCCAGATAAAAAAATCCGCGAGTTCTGGGTTGAACACACAAAACGCTGCCGCACTATTTCCGAAGAAATGGGCAAGGCGCAGGAAGATCCGTGTATGATGAATCTATGGATTCACGACGGCTCTAAAGACTTAACGGTAAACCGCTACAAATATCGCCAAATACTCGAAAAATCGCTTGACGACATTTTTGCTACCGATTACAAAAACATGAAGGATTGTATAGAAGCAAAACTTTTTGGCATAGCGCTTGAAAGTTATACAGTCGGCTCTTACGATTTTTATCTCGGTTATGGTGCTAAAAAACAGAAAATCGTTACCCTCGACACAGGACATTTTCACCTAACAGAAAGTATTCCAGACAAAATCTCGTCGCTGCTGCTGTTTACTCCTGAAATAATGTTGCACGTGAGCCGCCCGATTCGTTGGGACAGTGACCATGTTGTTATTCTCAATGACGACATAGCAGACCTCGCAAAAGAAATTATCCGCGCTGACGCACTCAAACGCACTCATATCGGACTAGATTTCTTCGACGCATCAATTAACCGCATCGGCGCTTACGCTATTGGTATCCGTTCAACGCAAAAAGCCCTTCTGCAAGCGTTGCTCGAACCGATTGAACAACTGCGCGATTATGAAGCAAAAGGACAATATTTTGAACGCCTCGCTCTTTTGGAAGAAGCCAAAACTCTGCCTTGGAACGCAGTTTGGGACTATTTTCTTCTCAAAAACAATTTGCCGCTCGGCGAAGCGTATATCACAGAGATTCAGAAATACGAGAAAGAAGTAACTGCGAAAAGAAAATAAATAAGAAAATACCATGAATATTCTAATTGGTCTTTTAATTATAGCCATCGGCAGTATGGGACAGGCAAGTTCCTACGTTCCCATAAAAAAGGTAAAACAGTGGTCGTGGGAATCGTTTTGGCTTGTTCAGGGTGTTTTCGCATGGCTCGTTTTTCCTTTTGTAGGTGCATTGCTTGCAATTCCTGAAAACTCTAATATTGCCGAAGTTTTGTCGGCGGGTGGAGCGACATCATGGAAAGCCATTGGGTTCGGTATGCTCTGGGGAATCGGCGGACTGACTTTCGGGTTGAGTATGCGTTATCTTGGCGTAGCACTCGGACAGTCGCTGGCGCTTGGTACTTGTTCTGCTTTCGGAACACTGATTCCTGCTATTTTGAAAGGAGATGACCTCTTTCACGGCGAAGGGTTGATTTTGCTGCTTGGCGTGGCTATTGCTATTGCAGGTATTGCAGTGATTGGTTATGCAGGAGCACTTAAATCAGCGAATATGAGCGAAGAAGAGAAACGCAAAGCTATTGCAGATTTCGCTTTGAAAAAAGGCTTGATTATCGCTATACTTGCAGGTGTGATGAGCGCTTGCTTTGCCTTGGGACTTGACGCAGGCGCGGCTATTAAAGAAACGTTGATTTTGAGAGGTGTAGATGCTTTGTTTGCAGGACTTCCGACAGTACTTTTAGTAACTATCGGAGGTTTCATTACCAACGCAAGTTTCTGTATTCAACAGAATATAAATAACAAAACCTACAAGGATTATAAATCCGTGTCAGGAGGTATATTTGCTAACAATCTGTTATTCTGTGCATTGGCAGGTTTATTGTGGTATTCGCAGTTCTTCGGACTTGAACTCGGCAAGAGTTTTCTTACAGACAGTTCTGTTCTTTTATCTTTCTCTTGGTGTATTCTAATGTCGCTGAACGTACTGTTCAGTAATGTTTGGGGGATTATTCTCAAAGAATGGAAAGGCGCAGGGCAAAAAACTATTATAGTATTGATTATCGGTTTGTTGATATTGATATCTTCTATCGTTTTTCCGCAGATTCATCAATAACTGAAACAAACAGTCGTATTCTTGTGTGTATTCATTTTATTTCTATAAAAAGCGGTGCAAATGTAGTACTTATTTTAAAAAACAAAAAAGTTTTGCAAAAATTTTTATTACCTTTGCAACCGCAAAATATTAAAAGAATTATGTCCTGCAATATAAACACAACACAGCTCCGAAATGTAACAGCATCCGTCATACCATACCATACCATACCATACCATACCATACCATACCATACCATACCATACCATACCATACCATACCATACCATACCATACCATACAGGAAACAGTACCCACTAAAAAAAATTCCTCAGTATATTCCGGCGGAACGGTCGCAGCTTTTGCTGCAGCAGTTCCGCTTTTTATTTTAATAAACAGTTCCTTTCGGAGCACAAAATCAGTTAGTTTATGGTTACAAAATTATTTAGAAACACGGCTACGGAAGTAGCCTTCATTCTGGCGACTGTCTTTACGGGCGTTGCAAATGCGCAAACATCGTGCGCCACAGCCGCAGAAGCGGTTATCGGTACCAACAGCGCTCCGGCGCAACCGGAAATCTGGTACAAGTTCCCGGTCAGCGGGCAACCGTTGGCAAGGTATTATGCCGAATACGACGAGAAAGGTCTGGGCGTATCCGTCGATTTTTTTTATGGTGAATGTGACGACCTGCATGGCACGGG
>JAIRYM010000033.1 GCA_031267615.1 Dysgonamonadaceae bacterium | reverse complement strand
ATAAATAGATTGTCGGTTACCCGTTTAAGGGGGGGTCGTGTGGCATAAACTGACACATTTTTTCATGCGTCAATTGCGAATTTTTGATGTAAAAATGTTCGTTTGCCATTTTATTTTTTCGTTTTTACGGCAGCAAAAGTAAAACATTATTTTGAAACGGCAAAATTATTTGAGGTTTTTTTATCGAAATGACGTTATATTGCATTTTTAAGAAAATTCTGTAAAATCTGCTCTCCAATTTTGCCGCTCTTTTCGGGGTGAAACTGTGTTGCAAAAAAATTCTCTTTTCTAATTGATGCACTGAAGGGTAGAATATAATCGGAAGTTGCTATTGTATAATTATTTACAGGCACATAATAACTGTGTACAAAATATACAAATTCACCCGCAGGAATATCGCAATAAAGATTGCTTTTCAAGTTTACAATCGAGTTCCAACCGATGTGCGGCACTTTATCTTCGTGTCGTGTCGGCTGAAAACGCAAAACAGGCGCATCAAATACGCCAAGACATTGTGTATCTTCTCCTTCTTCCGAAGTACTGCACAGTAAGTGCATACCTATACAGATACCTAAAACAGGCTGTTTTAGATTAATGATCAGTTCGTCAAGTCTGTTAGCGCGAAGATACTTCATAGTTGTGCCTGCCTCGCCCTGTCCGGGAAAAATCACGCAATCTGCTTTCTTTAAAGTTTCCGCATCGGCAGTAACGACAGGCTCAATACCGAGTCTTTTCAATCCATAATCGACTGAATAAATATTACCTGCATTATATTTTATGATTGCTACGAGCATTTCTCTTTATTTTGCGAATGCGACAGCTCTTGTTTCGCGTATGACCGTAATTTTCACCTGTCCGGGATAAGTCATTTCATCCTGAATTTTCTTTGCAATTTCGTTAGACAGATTTTCGGTTTCCGCATCGGTAATCTTGTCTGCACCAACGATTACGCGCAATTCGCGTCCTGCCTGAATAGCGTATGTTTTCAGCACTCCCGGATATGAGAGTGCAAGTTTTTCCAAGTCGTTCAGACGCTTGATATATGCTTCTACTATTTCTCGGCGAGCGCCGGGGCGAGCGCCCGAAATGGCATCGCAAACCTGCACGATTGGAGCGAGCAGACTTGCCATCTCCACTTCGTCGTGATGTGCGCCGATAGCATTGCAAATATCAGGTTTTTCTTTAAATTCTTCTGCCATTTTCATCCCGAAAATTGCATGTGGAAGTTCCGGTTCGCCATCGGGTACTTTTCCTATGTCGTGCAACAATCCTGCGCGTTTCGCTTTTTTAGGATTCAATCCGAGTTCGGCAGCCATTATTGAACAGAGATTTGCTGTTTCTCGCGAGTGCTGCAGCAGGTTTTGTCCGTAAGATGAACGATATTTCATCCGTCCAATCATTCTGACAAGTTCCGGATGCAAACCGTGAATACCAAGGTCTATCGTTGTACGTTTACCTGTTTCGATGATTTCGTCTTCAACCTGTTTACGTACTTTGTTCACTACTTCTTCAATTCGTGCAGGATGGATTCGTCCGTCCTGAACTAATTGATGCAATGCGAGGCGGGCGACTTCACGGCGCACAGGATCAAAGCCGGAAAGAATAATTGCTTCGGGCGTATCATCAACAATAAACTCAATACCTGTTGCAGCTTCAAGCGCACGGATATTTCGCCCTTCGCGTCCGATTACGCGCCCTTTGATTTCGTCGGAATCAAGATGAAAAACCGTAACCGAGTTTTCTATTGCAGTTTCTGTAGCGAGGCGCTGTATAGAGTTTATTACAATACGTTTAGCCTCTTTATTGGCTGCCATCTTCGCTTCTTCCATAGCTTCGTTGATATAAGCCTGCGCTGCTGTTTGCGCTTCGTCTTTGAGCGATTGCGAAAGGCGTTCTTTCGCCTCTTCGGCAGACAGTCCTGAAATTTGCTCAAGTTGCTTGATTTCCTGTTTATGAACTTTTTCGAGGTCGTGTTTTTTTTGCTCAATGATTTCGAGCTGATTTTCCATACTTTGACGTATGGCGTCTGCTTCGACATTCTTATTGTGAAGTGATTCTTGACGCTGATTGAGCGACATTTCAAACTGTTTTAGGCGCGATTCCTGCTGTTGAATTTTCTGATTACGGGAGTTACATTGCGAGTCAAAGTCGGATTTCATTGATATGAATTTTTCCTTTGCCTCAAGTAATTTGTCCTTTTTCAGGGTTTCTGCTTCATTCCGTGCGTTTTCAATTATTTGTTTACGCTTTGAATTAGCCATTTTTTCGGCGGTAAGCCATGCGCAACCGCCTCCGAGTGCCAAACAGATGACGCCAGTGATAATTATTGCTATTGTCATATAAAAATTTTATAGTTATGTAAAATGCTGTCATTTAATTATTTTCTTTCAGAAACTCATCAATTTCACTTGCCAGTTTCTGTAATGTTTCAAAAACTTCCGACTTGTCTTGATTTTTTTTTCGGCTTTCATTTTCAGATGAAATATGAATGGCGGACATAACCATATGGTCATAGATATCTTTTTTGGGGTATCGTGCGCCATAGCGAAGAAGTTTGTCGTTGATACTTTGTTCGGCGTCGCGGTGAATTTTTTCAACTTTCTCTTTCCGCAGGCACCACATAGGATAACGTTTGCCGGCAATTTTCAGGTTAATCCTGAATTTTTCATTTTCATCGGGTATATTATTCATTGAGTAAACGGATACAATTATCTATTTCATTTATCAAATCATCAATTTTCGTTTTTGCTCGCGTAAAATCCCCTTGTTTGACTTCGATAATTCGTGCTGTTTTTAGGTTTTCATACTGCCTTTCCAACTGCCTAAATTTCATTGTCAGAGATTCTATTTCGGAATTTTTGACATCTAACTGTTCTCTAATCTCACAATTTTCACGTCGAAGTTTGTCGCATAATTGCATTATTTGACGAACTCTGACTGCAAAATTTGATAGAGTTTTTTCTTGTCCGTCAGTCATTCTATTCTAAAAATCATTGCAAAAGTACAAAAAATTTGTGAAACTGCAAAATAAATTTTGTACTTTTGCATTTAACCGAATAAAATAATAAAAAGCACATCCTTATAATTGGGTAACTTTGTTTCATATTTTATTTAACAAATCAGTCTGAATGAAAAAAGTCAATTTTTTATCTGTAATGCTGCCAGTACTTGTACTGGCCGGCAGCTTGAACGCTCAAGATTCTAAGACAATAGATAATATGTCAAGATATTCATCTAAAAATGAGAAGAAAGGTTGGACTCATTCCGGAATCGCTAACTTAACCTTTGGGCAATCTTCTCTTGATAATTGGATTGCAGGCGGCGACAGTTGGTCGATAACAAACAATGCCCTGCTCAATTTCAAATTTGATTACCTGAAAAACGAGTGGTTTTGGGATAATATGCTTGAAGCGGAATACGGTATGATTAACGCCGAAACGACAGGAAACCGCAAAGCGTCAGACAAGTTGAATATCAACTCAGTCGGCGGTTACAAGATTTCCAACAAATGGGCGGCAGCCGCACTGTGCAATTTCAAAACGCAGTTCGCAAAAGGCTACGATTATGCAAACAGGAAAAGTACAGATAACTATATCTCAAAACTTTTTGCGCCTGCTTATCTTGATTTTGCATTCGGTTTTACTTACAAACCCGCGCCTAATTACAGTATCTTCCTTTCACCTTTGGCAGAGCGAACTACGTTTGTGCTTGACGATTCGCTTTCAAATGCCTACGCCTACGGCGTGAAACAGGGGAAAAAAGTCATGTTTGAAACCGGCTCATACATTATGGGACGTGCTGAACAAACATTGACAAAAGACTTGACACTTATTTCGTCGCTATATTTGTTCACACCTTACAACAAATATTTCGGCAATATAGACACAAACTTTAATCTGTTGCTCAACTGGAAACTCAACAAATTTCTGTCGGCATCGCTCAATACAACTTTACGTTATTACGACCGCGAAATACAGCGACTTCAAGTTAAGGAAATTTTCGGCTTGGGATTGACATATACTTTTTAAGTAAATGAAATTTGCTGTTTTGTCTCCTTTTTATCCCTATCGTGGTGGCATTTCACAGTTCACTATGATGCTTTGCCGCGAGTTGAACATGGAAAACGAAGTAAAAGTTTTTTCCTTTTCGCGACTTTATCCTAATTTTCTCTTTCCGGGGAAAAGCCAGTTTGTAGAAAATGACGAACCGCCAATAACGCAACCACAATCGGTACGAATCCTTGACAGTATTAATCCGTTTTCCTACGAGAAAACCGTTAAAGCAATAAACAATTATCAGCCCGATGTTTTGATAATCGCTTATTGGACTTCATTCTTTGCCCCTGCTTGTGGATACATTGCAAAAAGACTCAAAAGCAAAACAAAGATTATTGGACTTATACACAACGCAATCCCTCACGAACCTCATTTTTTCGACAGTCCACTTGCTTCTATGTTTTTCAGGCAATGTCATAAGTTTGTTGTGTTGAGCGAATCGGTAAAAAAGGATATACTGCGGCTTTATCCTTCAGCACAATGTCTGATGTTGCCTCATCCTTTGTACGATAATTTCGGCGAACCGCTTGAAAAAAAAGAAGCAAGGAAGCGTTTTAACATAGACAGAAATAAAAAAACTCTCTTGTTTTTCGGACTGATACGCGATTACAAAGGACTTGACTTGCTGATTGAAGCGATGTCGCGGCTTGACGATTCGTTCCAACTTATAATTGCAGGTGAATGTTATGGCGATTTTGGAAAGTATAAACGGCAGATTGATACTTCGCCTGCGAGGGATAGAATATTTGCATTGAACAGATACATTAACAATTCCGAAGTGCCAACGCTCTTTTCCGCTGCCGATTTACTCGTTGCGCCGTATCGTTCGGCAACACAAAGCGGCGTTATTCCAATAGCCTGTCATTTCGAATTGCCTGTGCTTGTTACAAATGTTGGCGGGTTACGTGAAACTGTTGAAAAGTCCGGAATCGGTTTGGTATGCCAGCCTCAACCCGATAGTATTGCAGAAGGAATAAAACAGTTCTTTAATGTCGAAAATAAATTATTCAGCGATAAGTTCAAAAAAATAAAAGACGAATTGTCGTGGGATAAGTTTGCGAGGAATTTTTTGTGAGCGGAAAACGGGACTCGAACCCGCGACCCCGACCTTGGCAAGGTCGTGCTCTACCAACTGAGCTATTTCCGCGTTTGCGGGTGCAAAGATATAACAATTTTTTTTAACCTCCAAATATTTTTCGATTTTTTTCAAATATTTTTCTTTTGTCGCTAATTGAATCCTCCTAAAGAAGCAAATTTTTGAATTACTAAATATTTAATGTACCTTTGCATTCGCAATTAACCAACTTATGAGTCTTATTTACAATATTAAGGAAAAGGCGAGCCGTGACATAAATTTGGCGAATTTTATGCCGTCTGTACTGCAACGGCTTGTAGTGCTTGGCGGCGGTGAGAGCGGTACAGGTGCAGCTGTTCTTGCAAAAAAGAAAGGTTTTGACGTTTTCCTGTCCGATTCATTGGAAATAAAGCCCAAATATAAGGAAGTTCTTGATATATACGGCATCGAATATGAAGAAAACCAACATACCGAAGCGCTGATTCTTAATGCTAACGAAGTGGTGAAAAGCCCCGGTATCCCCGACAAAGCGCCTGTTGTAAAGAAACTGAGAGAACAGGCGACACCGATTATCTCGGAAATTGAATTTGCAGGACGATACACTTCGGCGAAAAAAATCTGCATCACAGGCAGTAACGGTAAAACAACAACGACGATGCTTACTTTTCATATCTTGAAAAATGCAGGACTGAACGTCGGGCTGGCAGGTAATGTCGGAGAGAGTTTTGCATTGCAGGTAGCAGAAAACGACAGAGATTACTATGTTATCGAACTGTCGAGTTTTCAACTGGACGGAATGTACGATTTTAAAGCGGATATTGCGGTTTTGCTGAATATTACGCCAGACCATCTCGACAGATATAATTATGAGTTTCAGAATTATGTTGATTCAAAAATGAGGATCCTGCAAAATCAAACTTCCGCAGATGCTTTTATTTACTGGGCGGGCGATGCAGTAATTACACGCGAACTCGAAAAACTTAAACCCGCAGTTACGCTTTATCCTTTTGATAAACAGAAGGCAGAAGGACTTGCAGCATACACGGAAGAAAAACAACTTGTCATAAAAACAAAGAAGGGAGAATTTACTATGGAAGAAGAATTAGTTGCTCTGACAGGAACACACAACCTGTATAACTCACTTGCAGCGGGCATTGCATCTCATCTGCTTGATATTCACAATGACGACATTCGTCGATCAATGAGCGATTTTAAAGGTGTTGAGCATCGTCTTGAAAAAGTGGCGCGTGTGCGTGGCGTTGAATATATCAATGACTCGAAGGCAACCAATGTCAATTCAACCTGGTATGCTTTGGAAAGTATGAAGACACCCGCAGTATTGATACTTGGTGGTACTGACAAGGGTAACGATTATTCGGAAATCGAATCTCTCGTGCAGGCAAAATGCCGCGCTCTCATCTATCTTGGCAAGGACAACACAAAACTGCATCAGTTCTTCGACGGCAAAGTGATGATCACCTGCGACACCCGCTCAATGCAGGACGCTGTATCAAAAGCGTATGAAATCGCTCGTGAAGGCGACACTGTACTGCTTTCACCCTGCTGCGCAAGTTTCGACCTGTTCCAGAATTATGAAGACAGAGGAAAACAGTTCAAAGACTGCGTGAGAAGGCTGTAACATTTAAGTTAGAAGAAATATGAACACCAGTTTCAAATCAATATTATCGAACATCTATGTAAAGAATCTACTTGCCGCATTCGCTATTCTTTGCCTGCTGTGTTTTTTCACCATGAAATGGATTGAGTCATACACCCGACACGGCGAATATGTTGAAATTCCTAACGTAAAAGGCTTGACGGTAGAAAAAGCAGAAACAGTTTTTGCAAACAGCAATCTGACGTATCAAGTAATTGATTCCGCGTTTTACAAAAACCTGCTGCCGGGCGGTATTATCGAAACAATTCCATCGGCAGGCTCAAAAGTAAAAAAGGGCAGAACGGTCTTTTTGCGCATTAACTCTGTTGACGCCCAGCTGACAGCCCTGCCTGAAGTTAAAGATATGTCGCAGCGTCAAGCTTACGCTATTTTGCGTTCACTTGGCTTTGAAAAAATAGAAACCCGTTTCGTACCCGGACAGTTTCGCGACCTGGTGACAGGACTGGAAAGCCGCGGACAGACAGTGAATCCCGGCGAAAAAGTACCGCTTGATATTCCTCTGTCGCTTTTGGTAAGTTCAGGTTCCGGCGAGCCTGACATGACAGATATAATCAACGATTCGACTGTAAACACCGAACACGGCGACGGCGAAAACTGGTATTGAACTATGGAAAAATTCCCGTTCGATACAATCGATGAAATTGACGGCGACAAATTAAACAGCGATTCCGACAGCACCTCCATCAATGAACTTTACGAGCATTTCCGCTTCACGGCAGACAGGGGACAGACACCTGTCAGGGTCGATAAATTTCTCGTGGACAGAATAGAAAACGCTTCACGAAACCGCATCCAGTCAGCAACAGAAAGAGGTTATGTGATTGTAAACGGCACACCTGTCAGGTCGAATTACAAAGTTAAGCCCTGCGATACAATCCAGGTAGTTATGGATCGCCCGCGCCATGACTTTGAAGTCTTGCCGGAAAACATTCCATTAAACATTGTGTATGAAGACAGCTGCGTGATGGTTGTCGATAAGCCGTCCGGAATGTGCGTTCACCCCGGGCACGGAAATTACAACGGAACGATGCTCAATGCGCTTGCGTGGTATATGAGAGACAAAGAAGGATTTAATGTCAATGACCCGCGACTTGGACTTGTACACCGGATCGACAAAGACACGTCCGGACTGCTCGCCGTAGCAAAAACCCCTGATGCCAAAACCAGTCTCGGGCGGCAGTTCTTTAACAAAACGACAAAACGCCTTTACAGCGCCCTGGTGTGGGGAAACGTAAAAAACAGTGAAGGACGGATCGAAGCCAGCATCGGTCGGAATCCGAAAGACAGGTTGCAGTTTACCGTCTTTCCCGATGGCGAACAGGGACGGAATGCAGCAACAAATTATCGGGTAATTGAGCGGTTCGGATACACAACCCTCGTCGAATGTCGCCTGGAAACAGGGCGCACGCATCAGATCCGCGTACATCTGAAACACATTGGGCATACACTGTTTAACGACTCCCGATATGGCGGCAACGAAATACTGAAAGGCGAAAACACGGTAAAATACCGGCAATTTATCAGCAACTGCCTTGAAATCTGTCCGCGCCAGGCTCTGCACGCCGGCACACTCGGCTTCAAACACCCCATAACCGGCGAAGAACTGTTTTTTGAAAGCCCCCTGCCCAACGATATGGCAATGTTAATCGACAAATGGAAAAACTCTTTACGGCGGTAACGCCTAAGTCATGACGCAGTAATCTGCACCGAGCCTGTCATACGGGAAGGATGTTATTTTTTATTCTTTCACACAGCGCACCGCAAGGTCGATCGACCGATTTATAATTTTCAGGCTGCTACCTGCACACAACCCGAAACCCATAGCGGTTGAGCCGGGAATACGGGTAGTTGTAGCCCCGGTTCGAAACGCGGCAGTTGCTAGCGTCATCGAGCCAGCTGCCGCCGCGAAGAACGCGGTAGGAAGAACCCGTAGAGGCTGTAGAACCTGTAGGTGTAGCCTGTGGAAACGTCTCATCATACCAGTTCCAGCACCACTCCCAAACATTGCCGGACATGTCATACAGACCAAGTTCGTTGTCTTTTAAGCCGCCAACAGGGTGGGTGCCGTAACCTGTATTGCCACTGGTTTGATCTATATCGCCCCAGTACCACGCTACGTCACCAATGGTACTGCTGCCGGAGTATGTATAATCCGCAGTCCTGACTGACCCGCCACGCGCGGCATACTCCCACTCACTGCTGGTGGGCAAACGATAGCCGTTCTTTGTGAAATTGCAGGTGGCGGCGTCCCAGTTAGCATTGTTCGTGCTGTTGCCTGGTATATCTGTATATTTAAGGTTTAACCAGTCGCTAACACCGGAAACAGCATAACAAAGTTCCTTGCCTTCCATAGCACTCAATTTGTTGCAATAGGCTATAGCGTCATACCAGCTGATCATTTCAGCTGGTTTGGAGGATGAGGGTGCGTAATTAGGATTCGTGCTGCAAGCAAAGTTATTACCTCCGGCACTGTAAGCCAGACCTCCTCTGTCAGTAAAGACAGCCTCAAACTGCGCCTGGGTTATTTCTGTTTCAGACCACTGCAAATCGGGAATAGTTACGGTAGTAGGAGTATTGCTCTCGCCGTATTTCCAACTGCTGCTGCCTGCTACGGGAAGCATCTTTGGCTTCAGAAATGCGGGCGGGTAATAATATTTCACCGTTATTTCACTGACTGTCCTTGTTGTTTTAAAGTCAAAAACGTTGCTTGTCTGCTTGCCCTGCGGAGTTCCGTTGTCATAGAACTCGTACTTCACTGCGGCGGGATCAGCTTTGGCGGTAAACACTGTAGCGTCGGTGTTGGTGATGCCGCAAGAGACGGCGGAGAGCGGTGACGGTACAGGGGTCGGGGTGTTGTTGTAACATGCCTGGATCCACTCCACGCCGTTCCACGTTTCTACACACTCGGTGTCCGTGTTGAAGATCTGAAGCCCCAGCGCTTCCGTCTCGTGTCCTGTGAAATCAAGCGCATCACGCTGGTCGGAGTCAAGCTGCGGAAGTCGCAGTCCGCGGGCGCCGCCGCCTTCCAGTTCGAGGATTGAGAAACTCTGCGGCTCGGCAAGCGACCCGATTGTCACCTGCGCCTGAGCGCTGTTTGCGCTCAACATGAAGAGCGCCGTCATTGTGAAAAGAATCGTTTTCATTGTTTTATAAAATTTAAAAGTGATTGTTTAATAGTTTTTATATGAAAACCAAACGCAACAGGTATCGCAACTTTATTGACCACAAATGAAAAGAATCTTTTATTTCGATACCTGTGTGCGTTGATTGTCATTGTTTTACGGAATGATCGAACTTTCGATTTTGCTCCAGTCGCCTTCTTCTTCGCGGGTATTAACCCAGCAAAGGGCGAAATAAACTGTCTTGCCGCGATCTGTGCCTTCGAATTTCAATCTGTAAGGCGTATG
>JAIRYM010000104.1 GCA_031267615.1 Dysgonamonadaceae bacterium | reverse complement strand
TTCACATTTGCATATTCCAAATATTTTGCTAGTGTGTGTGTGTGTGTGTGTGTGTGTTGGGTCGCGCGCACGTATATACTAAGAATAGATCAAAAAAACAAATATGTTTTACTGATTTTCAAGAGCAGTCAGTGAAATTATACAACCTCCGGAAAGGGAAAAAATCCTTCTTCCGGAGGTTTTTCATTTCCCCGATAGAGTTTCATAAACATTATTATCTAAATTTAAAAAGCAAACATTTATGGCAACAATCCTACACAGAATCAAGGCTTATCTTTATGAGAACGTCTTGACAAAAGAAGATGTAAATGATTACATCGCACGAGTGAGTTCCGAAGAGTCGCTGAGCGTGAAACAGATAGCCGAATCGGCAGCCCTGCGAGGAGGCGCCGACATCTCGGCTCCGGCGATGGAACACGCGGTCAACCTCTGGCTGAAAGAAATGTCGTACCGCCTCTGCGACGGCTTTTCGATCAACACCGGATGGTTCACTGCCGCGGTTCACATCAAGGGCGTATTCGACAGTCCGACGGAACATTTCAACCCCGAAAAGCATCATGTCCTGTTCGAGTTTCACCAGGGCGCGGAACTGCGTAAAGAACTGTCGGAGGTAACGGTAGACATCCTTGGATTAGCCGACGCCGGCATCGTCATCCTGAAAGTGGAAGACATTAAAACCGGTTCCGTCAACGACTTGATGACGCCGGGCAGAAACCTGAAAATCACCGGTCACAAGATTAAGGTCGTTGGCGAATGTCCGTGCGCGTGCGTCGAATTTATCAGCGACGTCGATCCGGAAACAACCTATACTGTGGCGCCGGACGATATGGTGATCAACAATCCGTCGGAAGTTATGATCGTTACGCCCAACCTGCCTGCAGGTAGCTATAAGTTGAAGATTACCACGCAGTTCTCCAGTAACAAGCGTCAATTACTGAAAGAGCCACGTACGGCTGTGTTTGATAAGATTCTGCAGGTACAGTGAAGCGGTTTATGCACTCCGGCGGTGCATGTACGTGCACCGGTGCAGTGCACGTACATGCACCGCAGTGGTGCACGAGCGTGCACGGTCGACCCAGATGAGCGAGTGACAACGAGAAATTGATTATTATAAATCATAAACAAACAAACAAATAACATGAAAACAAAAATTACACTATTATTGACCGTGTTGCTGCTGAGCGTGGCAACAGGGTTTGCGCAGACGAGCGGAACAACAGGGACGCTGACATGGACGCTGGAGAATGGTACGCTGACCATCAGCGGGGCAGGGGAGATGGAGGATTATTCTTATCCTGATTATGCTCCATGGAATTCCAATAGTTCTTCTATTACCACAGTGATAATAGAAGATGGCGTGACAAGCATTGGAGATTATGCTTTTAGCTTTTGCCGCAGTCTTGCCACGGTGACTATCCCTGACGGTGTGACAAGCATTGGTGATGGTGCTTTTGAAGCTTGCATCAGTCTCACCTCGGTGACTATCCCCAACGGTGTGACAAGCATTGGTGAGTATGCTTTTTCCTCTTGCTCCAGTCTTGCCACGGTGACTATCCCTGACGGTGTGACAAGCATTGGTAAGTATGCTTTTTCCTATTGCATCAGTCTTACCTCGGTAACCATCCCCGAAAGTGTGACCAGCATTGGTCATGGTGCTTTTTACTATTGCAACCGTCTTACTGCTATTAATGTTGACGAAAATAATGACTATTACACTTCTGCAAACGGGGTATTGTTTAATAAGGAAAAAACAACCTTGATTCAATATCCCGCAGGAAAGACGGATGCAGACTATACCATACCAGAAAGCGTGACCGGCATTGTTAATTATGCTTTTTCCATGTGTAGCAGTCTCGCCGCAGTGAATATCCCCAACAGAGTGACAAGTATTGGAGATGCGGCTTTTTCCTATTGCGGCAGTCTTGTTTCGGTAACTATCGGTAACAGTGTGACAAGCATTGGTGATGAGGCTTTTCACTATTGCGGCAGTCTTGCCTCGGTAACTATCCCCGAAAGTGTGACAAGCATTGGTGATGAGGCTTTTGCCTCTTGCCAAAATCTTGAATCGGTAATTATCGGTAACAGAGTGACAAGCATTGGTGATATGGCTTTTGACTTTTGCATCAGTCTTACCTCGGTAACCATCCCCGAAAGTGTGACCAGCATTGGAGATGGGGCTTTTTCCTATTGCGGCGGTCTTGTTTCGGTAACTATCGGCAACAGTGTAACAAGCATTGGTGAGTATGCTTTTTACGGTTGCTCCAGTCTTGCCTCGGTAACTAATCTGAATCCGGAGCCGCAGGAAATATCGCTTCGCGTATTTACCGGTATTACGCTCAGCCAGGTAAAGCTGATCGTTCCCCACGGCACGGTAGAAGCCTACAAAGCGGCAGAAGTATGGAAAGATTTCAACATCGTTGAAGACGGCTCCGGTTCCGGCATTGCCTCCGTAGAAGTCGACGAATTGCAGATAAGCGTTGCAGACGGCGTATTGAAAATCGCCAGTTACGCGGGCGGCGAGGTGCGAATATTTGATATTTCGGGTCGTGCGGTAGGGGCGAAAAATTTTTCGCCCCTACGGAACGGTGCCGCAACCATCAACATCTCCACCCTGCCCGCCGGCGTTTACATTGTGCAGATTGGAAACCGGACAGGCAAATTTATCAAATAAAACCAACACACATTAATACATACGAATATGAAAACAATGATTTTACAATCAGTTTTTTGCTCTTCCTTTAAGAGCAATGTTACGAGAACGTTTTCCCGTTCTTTGGTATGCGCCCTTTTGATGGGGATATGCTCTTTCGGTGCAGCGCAAAAGGCGCAGGCGGATGATGAGATCGTTTATATAAACGGCTTTACCGTCTTTTGCATTGATGCGGGAGCGCTCACTGGCACTTTAAAGGAGAATACGGTGGCGACAATCACAGCTTTTCCGGCAGAAGCAATTATTACTAATATGCCGGACAGCGCCGATTTTACGTTTGCTGACCTGAACGGACTCGGCATTCCCGACTCATATATCCAGAGGATACCGATAGCGGAAATACATCTCTTCGATAGTAATAACGAGGCAATAGCCGCTTGGGAAGAAATCCGGGTTCCTTCCCACATTAAGCGTTGGTATAGTACAACCTACTTGGAGAGAGCCGTCAATTTGCACACCGTTTCATTATCGGCTTCCGGTATTACCAAATTGAACAATGATTTGTTTACGAATTGCGCTTCCTTACAAACCGTATCATTGCCGGCAACGCTAAAAGAGATTGGCGTGCACGCATTTTACGGCTGTACATCGTTGCAGAACATCACTGTTCCCGCATCGGTTACGACAATCGGCCAATATGCGTTTTACGGCTGTACATCGTTGCCAAACATCACTGTTCCCGCATCGGTTACGACAATCGGCGAAGCTGCGTTTCGCGGTTGTACTTCTCTGAATCAGGTTGATTTTCTCGGCGATTCGCTGGATATTGGCGGTATGTGTTTTTTTGACTGTACCCATTTGCAGCGGGTTAATTTCTTGCCCAAGGTTAAACTGACGCTAAGGGCTAATACGTTTGAAAACTGCAGTTCGCTGCCTTCCATCAATTTGCCCGAAGGGCTGGAAACTATAAGTCAGTCGTGTTTTGACAATTGCACGAGTCTGGCGAACATTACAATTCCCCATTCGGTTAAAACAATTGATATCTGGGCATTTCGTAATAATATTTCGTTAGAATCGGTTACTTTTTCCCAGCCCGACAGTTTGAGTATTTACTTAGGAGCATTTCGAGGATGTACGACTCTGGCTTCCGTTGATTTCGACAATCCGAAAGCGCTGAAAATCGGCGAATATTCCTTTGGTGATTGTACAGGACTCACCTCTTTCTCCCTTCCCGCCGGAACGACGTATAATAGAACAAACGGTAATCCTGTTTTTTATAATTGTTCAAATTTGAAAACTTTGTATTACAATGCCGCCAATATGAATTACGGCGCTCTGTTTGGCATCTATGCCAATTGTCCCGTTGAAAATTTATATTTGGGCAGTACGGTAGAAACAATTCCAAACGATATTTTCAGGAATTTCAAAATAAAAGAAGTAACGCTACCCGAATCGCTTAAGGAAATAGGATATAGTGCTTTTAACAACTGTGATTCGCTGAAAACAATAACTATTCCCGCATCGGTTACGAAAGTGGGCGATTATGCTTTTGCGGATAACGCTTCGCTGAAAGAGGCGAATATACAGGGAAAACTTACCGGCACCCATATTTTTAATAATTGTGATGCTTTGGAAAAAGTAATATTTTCCGAAACGCTCGATTCCATTCCCTCCTGGGCATTTTCTTCAGCCGACAGTTTGAAAATCATCGACATTCCGCAATCGGTTACTCGTATTGGAGATGGAGCATTTTCCTACCTGCTCTATCTGCAACAGGTAAAAGTGCACTGGCAAACGCCCATTGATATTGTGAAAGAGACAGAAAATCGAAACGCTTTCTATTATTACTGGCCTTCTTATCGAGAATACATCGGTAACATAACCCTGCTTGTTCCCCGCGGCACGGTAGAAGCCTACAAAGCGGCAGAAGTATGGAAAGATTTCAACATCGTCGAAGACGGCTCCGACACCGGCATTGCCTCCGTAGAAGCCGGCGAATTGCAGATAAGCGTTGCCAACGGCGCATTGAAGATCGCCAATTACGCGGGCGGCGAGGTGCGGATATTTGATATTTCGGGTCGTGCGGTAGGGGCAGACCTGCGTGTCTGCCCTGACAATCGGGGTGCATGCACGGGTGCGGGCGCACACGCAGGTGCGCCCCTACGGATCAACATCTCCACCCTGCCCGCCGGAATTTACGTTGTGCAGATTGGAAATCAAACGGCAAAATTCATCAAATGAAACCGGTAGGGGCGGGTTTGTAGGGGCGGGTTTGTAAGGGCGGGTTTCAAACCCGCCCCTACAACACACACATTAATATATACACATTAATACATACACAAACATGAAAAAGATTTTAACAGCAAGCATCCTTGCCATTCTTTTGGCAATCGGAACGGTGGCGGCACAACAAGTCAATGTCACAAAAACCATTATCAATAAAGGCAATCCCGCGCATCTCTATCTGGTACAAATTCAAAATGAATTTGCTCCCGGCGGACTTTTGCAATATGTGTCCGGCGATTTAACGGGAATATACCCCAACGCCTTGGAAGGCTTGATTAACGTTACAACCAGTCCTTACAGGGATCTGTTGAGCCGGATAGACGTCGAAAATTCAGTTTCCGGCATTTTCGAGTATGAAAGTTCGGGCAATATAGATGCGGCGTATATCGACCAACATTCCGCACTCGACTGGACTGACCCCGTCTCTATCGCGCACAACCCGACCCTTGCGCCGGGCTACAGCGAGCTGATTACATCCACCTCAAACCCGGACGCCATCGACGAAGAATCCCTCGATGAAATTGCCGACATGTATGAAACTGTTGAAGACACGGTCAAAGCCGATTTCATTCTCAGCCAACTGACAGAGACAGAATACAGGTTCATTGACGGCGTGGTCACATCGGTTACAAACGTCTATCTTGAACTGTACGCCGTGCATCTCCACTGTCTTTCCGTAACGAAGCAGACGGGCGATTTCGGAGATTTGCAATGGGAAATAGATAACGGTACGCTTACCATTAGCGGAACGGGGGCGATGCCGGATTACGAATGGAACAGCGTCCCCTGGTATTCCCTTTGTTCTTCTATTGAAACGGTGATAATCGAGGATGGCGTAACAAGCATTGGAAATAATGCTTTTTTCGGTTGCATAAATCTTATCTCGGTTACTATCCCTGAAAGCGTGACAAGCATTGGTGAGTTGGCTTTTTACGGTTGCAGGAATCTTATCTCGGTTACCATTCCCAACGGCGTACCAAGCATTGGAGAACGGGCTTTTTACGGTTGCGACGCTCTTACTTCGGTAACTATCCCCAACAGCGTAACAGGCATTGGAAACCAGGCTTTTGCCTATTGCAGCAGCCTTGCCTCGGTTACCATCCCCAACAGCGTTACAAGCATTGAAGTAGCTGCTTTTGCCTATTGCAGCAGCCTAAAGAATATCACTGTCGGATGGAGCGTTCCATTGCCGATAAATGCGGATGTCTTTAGTGAAGTAACCACAGCAGAAATAAATCTGCACGTACCGGCAGAGAAGGAAGACCTTTATCGCGACGACGCTGTATGGGGAACCTTCAATATTGTGGCTCAGCCGCCGGTCGGCCAGACATGGAACTTAACGCCAACAATGACGGCGACGCTGCTTTCGGGAGTGATCACTGTCAATACTGCGCTGGAGGCGGAGGCGATGCCGGATTATAATTGGAACATCCCCTGGGATTCTTATCGTTCTTCTATCACAACGGTGATAATCGAGGATGGCGTAACACGCATTGGAAACCAGGCTTTTTACGGTTGCAGCAATCTTGCTTCTGTGACTGTCCCCGCCAGCGTAACGAGTATTGGTGATGAGGCTTTTGGCTATTGCAGCAGTCTTGCCTCTGTGACTGTCCCCAACAGCGTAACGAGCATCGGTGAGTATGCTTTTGTGTATAGCAGTCTTGAATCGGTAACCATCCCCAACAGCGTAACAAGCATTGGAAGTCTTGCTTTTGGGAATTGCAGCAGCCTTGAATCGGTTACTGTCGGTAACAGCGTGACAGGCATCGGTGAGTTGGCTTTTTACAGTTGCAGCAGCCTTAATGTTATTAATGTTGACGAAAACAATACAGCCTACACTTCGGAAGACGGGATACTGTTCAACAAGGCGAAAACGACGCTGATTCAATATCCAGTGGGAAAGACGGATGCCGGTTACACGATACCAAACAGCGTAACAACCATTGGTGATGATGCTTTTGCTTTTTGCAGCAATCTTGCTTCGGTAACCATTCCCGCCGGCGTGACAGGCATTGGGGATGAGGCTTTTGGCTGGTGCAGCAGTCTTGTTTCTGTAACTAATCTGAACCCGACGCCGCAGGCAACAGACCGTTCCGTATTTGAACTCATTAATCTGAGCGAAGCAACGCTTTATGTGCCCGCCGAATCGGTAGCCGCATACGGGGACGCTCCTGTCTGGCAAGATTTCGGCACGATTACGGCATACATTCCTGATGCAATCAAGGTACCCGCCGCAAACGCCGTCCGTGCGTATTTCGAACCGGCTACGGGAAGTCTCCGCATCGAAGGACTCGCCGCTCCAACGCCGGTAATCATCACCGACCTCAACGGACGAACGGTATTTCAACAAACCATCTCAGGCAACGAACCGATAGCCGCCGGTTATTTGCCGCAAGGCGTGTATTTAGTTAATGTTAACGGACAAACAGTGAAAATCATCAAACACTAAGGAACGTGTCAGCCACACACTAAGGAACGTGTTAGTCTCACACTCGGGAACGTGTCAGTCATACACTAAGGAACGTGTCAGTTATGACGCAACCGTTTAAAATATTTCCTGCGCTCACTTGTCTTAAACAACAGATATATTGAATGGTATGAATATGGGATATTATATTGTCGGCGCACTCGTTGCGCTATGGATAGCCGGCAGCGTAACGCGCCGGATTCGCAGACGGGGAAAAACGGTCGGGATTACAACCGAAAACTGTACGGGTTGCAGAAAGTGCTTGAAGATATGCCGGCGTAACGTGCTGGCATCTTCAGGCGAGGAAAAGGGAGCGCCCGTCATTATAAAAAATCCGAACGGATGCACTGCCTGCGGTAACTGTGTAAGCGTCTGCAGGTTTAAGGCGCTGGAAATGGTTAAAAAGAAGAAGACTGTACTCTGATTTGTTTTACCGCACACCTGTCAGCGGAGCGCGAAAAGCATCTGCGACATGTTCCGTCTCAAAGCAGGGCTCCCTGCCGACAAGCGTGATGATATCGAACCGGGCAGGCAGGTCAGTGTCGAAAGACTTTATGTAGCAGTCGGCAGCATCAACTATATTGCGAATCTTCTGATTGTTTACAGCATCTCCCGGGTCAGTAACGCCGCCTGCCGAGCGTGTTTTAACCTCGACGAACACCAGTTCGCAGTCAGTCCTGGCAACAATATCCAGTTCCAGATGTCCGCGCCTCCAGTTAGTATGCAGGATCTCGTACCCGTTCTTTTTAAGATATTCGAGAGCAGCCGCTTCTCCCTCTTTCCCCAGTTCATTATGCCTTGCCATACAGGTTGTTTTTGGCAAAGGTAACACTTCCTTATATATATGCAATAGTAATACGTTTTTTTGTTATACCTTTGCCGCCCTAAATACAATCATTCATGGCAATAAATATTCTTTTGACAGGCGCAAACGGACAGCTTGGTCTTGAAATATGTAAAATCGCAACCCGTTATCATGAGTTCACGCTGTTTCCGACCGACGTTGATACACTCAATATATGTAAACAAGCAGCCGTAGAGCGTTTCGTTACCGGCAACAGTATTGATTATATAATAAACTGCGCCGCCTATACCGCTGTCGATAAAGCAGAGAGCGATACTGATACCTGCTTTGCAATAAACTGCGATGCAGTAGGAAAT
Organism: Dysgonamonadaceae bacterium; assembly: GCA_031267615.1. Taxonomy (GTDB): domain Bacteria; phylum Bacteroidota; class Bacteroidia; order Bacteroidales; family Azobacteroidaceae; genus Azobacteroides. The sequence goes on along the minus strand of JAIRYM010000104.1, from coordinate 11,733 downwards.
CTTGCCTCGGCAGGAAGAGCAAAAATCATTCACATCTCAACCGATTACGTCTTTGACGGACAGGGAAACAGACCAATCAAAGAAACCGACGCTGCCAGCCCTCAATCAGTTTATGGAGCAAGTAAACTCGCAGGCGAAAAGCTGTTACAGACAATAAGTCGCAACACAAGCATCATTATCCGTACCGCGTGGCTGTATTCATCCTTTGGCAGCAACTTCGTAAAAACAATGATCAGACTCGGACAAGAACGCGACAGCCTGAATGTAGTAAACGACCAGTTCGGTACGCCAACCAGTGCATCCAGCCTTGCGCAGGCGATTATGGAAATCATTTCATTCAACGAAAAGCACAGTACATTTCCATCAGGCATCTATCATTTCACAGACGAAGGCGTTTGCACGTGGTATGACTTTTGCCTGGAAATACACAAGTTAGCAGGAATCACCTCCTGCCGAGTCAATCCCGTGCCGAGTTCAGATTACCCTTCACCGGCAAAACGCCCCGCATACAGCGTACTTGACAAAACAAAAATAAAGAACACATTCAAGCTCGAAATCCCGCAGTGGGAAGACAGTCTTCAACAATGTATCACCCTATTGAACGAAATAAACTGACACAGTGTTGTCATTTCAAAAAAAAATCACTTACTTTGCACCCTCATTCACCTCTAATTTATAGAAACAATATGGCGCAACAGGAAGAACTCTTCAGAAAAATAATTTCACACAGCAAAGAATACGGTTTCGTCTTCCCTTCCTCTGAAATTTACGACGGACTCGGCGCAGTTTACGATTACGGACAAAACGGAGCAGAACTCAAAAACAACATCAAACGATACTGGTGGGACAGCATGACGCTGCTGAACGAAAACGTGGCAGGCATTGATTCCGCAATATTTATGCACCCCACGGTATGGAAAGCATCGGGACACGTTGACGCATTCAACGACCCGCTTATCGACAATAAAGACTCGAAAAAACGATACCGCGCCGATGTGCTGATAGAAGAACATCTGGCAAAATACGACAGCAAAACAGAGAAAGAAATAGAAAAAGCAGCCAAACGTTTCGGCGACAGTTTCGACGAACAAAAATTCTGCGAAACAAATCCACGCGTCATCGAAAACCAGGCAAAACGCCAAGCCCTCCATACACGGTTTGCCAAAGCACTTAACGGCAACGACCTCGAAGAACTTCGCCAGATCATTATTGATGAAGAAATAGTATGCCCGGTTTCCGGCACAAGAAACTGGACGGAAGTGCGTCAGTTCAACCTTATGTTTTCCACCGAAATCGGTTCAACATCTGACGGAGCAATGAAAATCTACCTTCGCCCCGAAACCGCGCAGGGCATATTTGTCAACTTCCTGAATGTACAGAAAAGCGGCAGGATGAAAATACCGTTCGGCATCGCCCAAACAGGAAAAGCATTCCGTAACGAAATAGTTGCCCGTCAGTTCATCTTCAGAATGAGAGAATTTGAACAGATGGAAATGCAGTTTTTTGTCCGTCCGGGAGAAGAACTGAAATGGTTTGAACATTGGAAACAAACACGTATGCGCTGGCACAAGGCGCTGGGTTTGGGCGATAAGAAATACCGTTTTCACGACCACGACAAACTAGCACATTACGCCAACGCCGCGACAGATATTGAGTTCGAAATGCCATTCGGATTTAAGGAAATAGAAGGGATTCACTCCCGCACCGACTTCGACCTGTCGAGCCACGAAAAATATTCCGGCAAAAAGATTCAGTATTTCGACCCCGAACAAAATCAATCCTACACGCCTTATGTCATCGAAACCTCGATAGGCCTGGACCGTATGTTCCTGAGCATTCTGGCAGGTTCATACACAGAAGAAACACTCGAAGGAGGCGATGTGCGCACAGTGCTGAAAATTCCGCCCGCCCTGGCGCCGGTAAAAATAGCCATACTGCCACTGGTAAAAAAAGACGGATTGCCCGAAAAAGCACGCGAGATAATGGATAGGCTGAAATTCAACTGTCATTGCCAGTACGACGAAAAAGACTCCATCGGCAAGCGCTACCGCCGTCAGGATGCCATCGGAACGCCATATTGCATTACCATCGACCACGATACGCTTACCGACAGCGCCGTAACAATCCGTTTCCGCGACACAATGTCGCAGGAAAGAGTTACAGTGTCGGCGCTCGAAGAAATAATTGCAGACAAACTGAGTATGAAAAACTTGTTAAAACAAATAAAAAATCAATAGAAATGAAACAACTGTTTAAAATATTGTATATCATTTGCCTGTTGCTGCCTTTCACAGCCTGCAACAACAATGACGAAGCCGACGAAGCGTGGAAGAACTCTAATCAGGATGCTTACAGGAAAGTTCAGAACGACCCGTCTTATACAGCGCTGGAAACTGCCTCAGGACCGAGCGGCGTATATTACAAAGTTATTGACGGAAAAACAGGAGATGAAACTAATTATCCTCTGCATACCGCAAGCGTAAAGATTCTTTATAAAGGCTATTATTACGACGATGCCGCCAACCTTTTTGACGAAGGAACAGGCAGCAGCAATACAGCAAAAGAATTATACCTGCAAAACACCGTCAGAGGATTTAACTTTGCATTACAGAATATGAGCCTTGGCGCCAAGTGGAAAATTGTGATTCCATACTATTTGGGATATGGAGAAACCAATCTGTATGACGATTACTATAATGTAACAATGAAAGGCTGTACAACCCTGTTTTTTGAAGTAGAATTAGTTGAAATAAACCAATATCCGAAACAATGAAAAATCTTACTTTTATAATAATGCTTACATCGCTTTTAACAACCTGTAATACGAATAATAAAGACACAGGTTCGAATGTCGTTATCGGAAAAACGCTGAAAATCGAAAACGGACGCCTGTCGGCCGAAACAATGCTGTCGCTCGGACAGGTGGGCGGAGTAGAAGTATCGCCGGACGGAAAAACCATACTGTACGGCGTTACATACACTGATATATCCCTCAACAAAAAAAACCGCGAACTCTTCACCGTCAGCCTTGACGGCAGCAATAAAAAACAAATCACTTCCACTGCAAGCAGCGAAGCAGAAGCACAGTGGATTGCAGACGGAAAGAAAATTGCTTTCCTATGCGAAGGACAGATTTGGACAGCTAATCCCGACGGAACCAAACGCCGGCAAATTACAAAATACAAAAAAAACATCGACGGATTTAAATTTTCGCCGGACGGAAAAAAACTGCTGTTTATCGCATCAATAGAAACAAAGCGTCCCCTGTCGGAACAATATCCGGACCTCGACAAAGCATCAGGCAAAATTATCGACGACCTGATGTATAAACACTGGGACGAATGGAAAGAAACAGCGCCTCACCCGTTTGTCGTACCAGTTGACATAATGTCAAGGCACGCCTCGACATTACAGGATGCAGTCGACCTTTTGGACGGCGAACCATACGAATCACCACTCAACCCGTTTGGCAGCATTGAGCAGCTGGCGTGGAGTCCCGACAGCAAAACAGTCGCATACACATCACGCAAAAAAACAGGCAAAGCCTATGCACAGTCAACAAACTCCGATATTTATCTGTATAATACAGAAACAAAAACAACAGCCAACATGACCGAAGGCAACGGCGGATACGACACCAATCCGGGATTCTCTCCGGACGGAAAACATATAGCGTGGCTCAGTATGGAGCGCGACGGATATGAATCAGACAAAAACCGCCTGTTTGTAAAAAACATTGAAACAGGAGAAACAATCTATTTAACAAAAAATTTCGACTATAATGTCGACTGCTTTTGCTGGAACAGCAGCGATATAAATTTTGCAGCCTGCGTGAAAGGCACATCACAGCTATTTACCGTAACACCACAATCATCCGAAATAAGGCAGATCACCGAAGGCAAACATGACTTCGTATCCGTCGCCGTTGCAGGCAAAACACTTGTCGCGCTGCGCCATTCCATGTCACAGCCGAATGAAATCTATACCGTAAACGGTGCCGAACAGACAAATATCTCCCGCGAAAACGACCACATCCTTTCGCAAATCACGATGGGCAAAGTCGAAGAACGATGGATAAAAACCACAGACAACAAAGAGATGCTTACCTGGCTCATCTATCCGCCGGACTTTGACGCATCGAAAAAATACCCCGCCCTGCTCTACTGTCAGGGAGGACCACAGAGCACAGTCAGCCAGTTCTGGTCAACCAGATGGAACTTTCAGCTGATGGCAGCCCACGATTATATCGTCATTGCCCCCAACCGGCGCGGCGTTCCGGGTTTCGGCACAGAATGGAACGAACAGATCAGCGGCGACTACGGCGGACAGAACATGCTCGATTACCTCTCAGCCATCGACGCCGTATCAGCAGAACCCTTTGTCGACGAAACACGACTCGGCTGCACCGGCGCAAGTTACGGCGGCTTCTCGGTTTACTGGCTTGCAGGACATCACAACAAACGCTTCAAAGCATTCTGGGCACACGCAGGAATCTTCAACCTCGAATCACAGTATCTCGAAACAGAAGAAATGTGGTTCGCCGACTGGGACCTTGGCGGACCATTCTGGGACAAGACAAACACAACCGCCCAAAAAAGTTACGCCGCCTCTCCCCACCACTCCGTCGGCGAATGGGATACCCCGGTCGCCGTCAGTTGCTGCGAACTCGACTATCGCGTTTTAGCCTCCCAGGGCATGATGGCGTTCAATGCCGCCCAGTTGCGCGGCATCCCTTCCCGGATGCTGATTTATCCGGACGAAAACCACTGGATAACCAAACCCCAAAACACCCTGCTGTTTCACCGTGAATTTTTCCGGTGGTTCGATCAATGGTTAAAATAAAAAACAATCCCCCCACAAAAAAAAACACACAGAAATGAAAAAAAAACTTCTATCACTGCTGACCACACTCGCAATATCAGTATTCTCAATCTCTCTCTCTGCACAGGAATGGCATGAGCCGTTCAAAGCACAGTTACCATTCCTTGGACATCGAAACTGGATACTGATAGTCGACAAAGCCTGTCCCGTAATGTCGTCGCAAGGCATTGAAATGCTATATACCGGCGAAAATATCGAAACAGTAGTTAACTACACACTCTACCGGCTTGGACAGCAGAAACACCTGCGTCCGGTCATATATACCGACAAAGAACTGGAATACCTCGACAGTCTTGCTGTTCCCAAAGCTCAGTACCTGAAACAATTCTACAACACCGCTTTTGACGGTTATGACCGCAAATCAGTCTGGCATGACGAGATTTTTCCCAAAATAAACAAAATATCTGAACAGTTTTTTGTTCTTGTATTAAAAACTAACACCACAATACCATACTCCTCCGTGTTTATCGAACTTGACTGCGGATACTGGAATCCCGAATCTGAACAGTCACTTCGCGACACAATAAAAAATAACAAAACCAGTCAGCAATGATGAAAACCCTGATATTTGCAACACACAATCTACACAAGATCTCTGAGGTCAGGGAGATACTGGGACAAGACTTAAAAATACTGTCCCTTGAAGACATTCACTGTGAAAAAGACATCCCGGAAACCTCCCGCACAATAGCCGGTAACGCTTTGCAGAAAGCACGTTATGTACATAAAATAAGTGGACTCAATTGCTTTGCAGATGACACCGGGCTCGAAGTTTCCGCTCTTAACAACGCACCCGGCGTTCTCTCCGCCCGTTACGCAGGTAAAGAAAAAGACTCCGCCGCCAATATCCAGAAAATACTTGCTGCACTTCATTACAAAACTAATCGCAGGGCACAGTTCCGAACAGTTATCGCACTAATAATTGACGGTAAAGAAAAACTGTTTGAAGGAACCGTTCAGGGCACCATCACAACAAGTTCCCGCGGCGTATCCGGCTTCGGTTACGATCCGATATTCATTCCAGACGGATATTCCGAAACTTTTTCCGAAATGAGCGCCTCACTTAAAAACAAAATCAGCCACCGTGCCGTCGCAATCCGCCTTTTGACCGAATATCTGTCCGAAATCCGGTAATAACGTTAGTTCTTCATTCTTCTTTCCTGTAAAATAGCTTGACAATCCGGTTCTCGTGCATCTACGGCTTTGAGAGAAAAGAAATAATCTTTTCTGAAACTGCAAGATACCTGGAAAATAATTTATTCGCTGATATTTTATTTTATTGATATAATATTGAGGATTACTTCTACGGCTTTTTCCATGGAATGTATGGGGATGAATTCGTATCTGCTGTGGAAGTTTATTCCGCCGGAAAAGATGTTTGGACATGGTAATCCATGGAACGAGAGATGTGCACCGTCGGTTCCTCCTCTTACCGGACGGATAAGTGGCGTAACACCTGATTCACGCATGGCTTTTTCGGCACGATCAACTATATGCTTTTGCTTTTCTATGATTTCTCGCATGTTACGATACTGTTGCCTGATTTCAAGGTGTATGGAATCAGGATACTGATTGTTTAGACGGTCAGTGATTTTTTTTAACAGACTAAGGCGCTGTTCGAATTTTTCTGAATCATGATCGCGAATTATATATGATAATTCTGCAGTTTCTACTGTTCCTTTCATGCCGGTTAAATGGAAGAATCCTTCATAGTTTTCGGTGTGCTCTGGTGTTTCTTTTTGAGGCAACATTTTGGCAAACTGTACTGCAATGAGCATTGCATTGCGAATTTTTCCTTTGGCATAGCCGGGATGTACGTTCATGCCTGTAATAGTTATTTTTGCGGCGGCGGCATTGAAATTTTCATATTCCAATTCTCCAATTTCTCCTCCGTCAATGGTGTAAGCGAAATCACATCCAAATTTTTTGACGTCAAACTTATTGGCGCCCAAACCGATTTCTTCATCCGGCGTGAATGCTATTCTGATCTTGCCATGCTTTGTTTTCGGACTGGAAATCAGGGTTTCAACTGCGGTTATTATTTCTGCTATGCCGGCTTTATCATCTGCGCCGAGGAGTGTTGTGCCGTCGGTAACGATAAGGTCTTTTCCGGTGTATTTCAGCAGTTCCGGAAACATGGACGGAGATAGAACGATATTTTGCTGCTCATTTAATATTATATTTTTTCCGTCATATTGTTTTACTGTTCGGGGTTTTATGCAGGCGCCTGTCATGTCGGGACTTGTATCGAGATGGGCTATAAAACCGATTGCAGGCAATTTTTTGTCTGTATTTGCGGGCAAAGTTGCCATAAGATATGAATTTTCATCGAGAGAGACGTCTGAAAGTCCTGTTGCTTCGAGTTCTGTTTTAAGCGCCTGTGCAAATATGGTTTGCCCTGCTGTACTTGGTGTAACTGTCGAGTTTTCGTCTGACTGGGTATCGAAAGCTACATATTTGAGGAATCGTTCTGTTACTGTCATGATTTTATATATAAAAAAAAAAGGGTAAGCTTACTGTATCGCGTCGCTACAACCATTTACCCTTGCTGCTGTCAAGCCCTGGGGGATTAGATGGGAGCAGACCGTACAGGACTTACCCGGGCGCAAAGGTACAACATTTTTTTTTAGAAAAAAAATTTTTCAATATAAAGTTTAATATAAATGTGTTTATTTTTTATTTTTCATTATAATAATGAGTTATTATATTTAATTTTGCATGTAAATAAATATGAATAACATAAAATTTTGGTTCAAAGCTGCTCGTCCTCAGGCGTTACCGCAAAGTATGATGCCTGCTGTTCTGGCGCTGTGTTTAGCGTCTGAATTTGAAGGTTTTTCTCTTTTGCCCGGTCTTTTCGCTGTCTTTGGAGTTATGATGGGGCATCTGGGTTCAAATTTGCTTGATGATTATTTTGATTACAGGAAAAAATGTCAGAATTATCGTGAACAGATGGTGCATGAGGGTTTCAGGGCAAGAATCAGTAAATGTGCATATCTGAATAAAGGTGAAGCGACGGTTCGTCAACTTCTGGTTGCATGTATTATTTTTTGTGCAATATCGTTATCATTCGGCGCAATAGTCTGGTATTACAGAGGAATTAACATAATATATTTTGCTATGATCGCTTCTTTTCTCGGAATTTCTTATTCGGGAGCGCCGCTAAGGTTAAGTTATCATGGATTTGGAGAAGTAATTATTGCGCTGATGTTTGGTCCGCTGTTAATGACAGGAGTTTTTTACTCTGCCTGTGGATCGCTGTCGCCGCTGATAATATTTGTGTCCATACCTGTCGGACTGTTAGTCTGCAATATAGTTTATGTTCACTCTATTCTTGATTTCGAGCCTGACAGAAAAGTTGGCAAGATGACGCTTGCGGTGCTTTTAAACAATAAAAAATATATGCTGACAGCGCTTGCTGTTATACTTTTCGCTCCATACCTGATCGTAGCACTGTCTCTGATATTATATTTTAAAGAATCGCTGTGCCTGATACTTACTTTCTCAACTTTACCTTTGGCAATAGTTCTCTTCCGGATGATGATTGAATTTACAGGCAATTCTCAGAAGAAATATGAGCCTGAACGATGGATGGGTCCGATGCCTCAATGGGCAAAGTACAGGGAGGCGGGAATAGACTGGTTTATGATTCGCTGGCTTCTGGCGCGCAATCTTTTGTCATTATTCTGTCTGTCAATAATTATTTCGTGGATTATATCAATGATATTTAATCACGGAATTTCTTGACGCGGAGAAAGATATTATCTGTTTTTCATTCTTAATTTTACAGCATTTTCGTGAGCAGTAAGGTTTTCGTTAGCCGCCATGACGCAAATAGTTTGTCCGAGTTGACTGATGCCTCTTTTGCTGATCTCCTGAAAAGTAATTTTTTTCATAAAACTGTCTAAATTTACGCCACTGTATGCACGCGCGTGTCCGTTAGTGGGCAGCGTATGATTTGTGCCTGAAGCATAATCTCCGGCGCTTTCGGGAGTAAAATTTCCTAAGAATATTGAGCCTGCATTAATAATTTTTTCTGCTGTTTCATTATAATTTTGAGTCTCTATGATAAGATGTTCAGGAGCGTACAGATTAGTAAAGTCTACAATATCGCTACTTGGGAGAACAATAATTCTGCTGTTTAAAAGAGCTTTTGATGCGATTTCTTTTCGAGGCAGAACAGACAGTTGGATTTCGATTTCTTTTTTAACTGCATCTGCGATCGGGAGTGAAGTAGCAACTAAAATAGCCTGACTGTCGGCTCCGTGTTCAGCCTGAGAGAGTAAATCAGCGGCAACAAAAGCCGGGATTGCAGTTTCATCAGCGATAACTTCTACTTCCGACGGTCCGGCAGGCATATCTATCGCAACATCTTTCATGGAAACAATCTGTTTTGCTGCTGTAACATATTGATTACCCGGTCCGAAGATTTTATACACCTTCGGGATGCTTTCCGTACCGTAAGCCATCGCTCCAATTGCCTGTGCGCCGCCCGTTTTGAAGATTTTATCTACGCCGGCAACTGTAGCGGCAAAAATTACTGCAGGATGAATCTTTCCGTCTTTTCCTGCCGGAGAACAAAGTATTACTTCGCGACAACCGGCAATCTTTGCAGGAAGAGCAAGCATCAATACGGTGGAAAAAAGAGGAGCGGTTCCTGCCGGAACATACAGTCCGACTTTTTCTATCGCAACCTGTTTTTGCCAGCATACAACGCCGTCAGCAGTTTTTATCTTTTGAATGTTATGCTTTTGCGCTGCGTGAAATTTTTCTATGTTTGCCTTGGCAGTATATATCGCCATCTTCAGTTCTTTAGACACAAATTTTGCTGATTCCGCTTTTTCATCTTCTGAAACAAGCAATTCAGACAGTTGTACGTTATCAAATTTTTCTGCATATTCTCTCACGGCTTTATCTCCGCGGTTGAGAACATCTTGAAGGATAATGCCGGCAGTTCCGAACAGTCCTTCGTTATCAAACTGCGGACGTCTGACGATTTCACTCCAGTCTTTTCTTGGTGGATTTATATAAGTTTGAATCATAATTTTTTATTATTAAGCAACAAAATTATAAAAAAATATTGAGACAGTAATGTTTTCCCTTATTGTCCGCGTGCGAAACTTATTCCTGATAATTTTAGCGAAATGTTGCGTATCTCAAACATTTTCACGATATTTGTATCAGGATATAAATATAAATAAAACAGTAATAATAATTAAATTTTTAAAAATTATGGACACACAAAAAGTTGACATGTTTGTTATGACAAATACAAAGTTTTTCGATGGCTTTCAATTACACTCCATTAAACAGCAACTGCTTAATTTGCCGGATGAAAAAGCCGACCGGCTCTTTTTTACACAGTTTAAAGATCCGACAATGTCTCTGATAATCTCTCTTATTGGCGGATCGCTTGGAATTGACCGCTTTTTTATAGGCGATACAGGATTAGGTATCGGCAAGTTGTTAACTTGCGGAGGTCTCGGTATTTGGACAGTCATTGACCTGTTTTTGATTATGTCTGCAACAAAAGAAAAAAATCTGATAAAATTGCAGGAAACCCTGCTTTATTGAATACAAGCGGAGCGATGACAGGGAAAAAACTGTATTTGCTTGTCCTGGCGGTTTCCCTTTCGGGATATGTCTGGATTGCTTCCAATGTACTGTTTCACAATAATCTGCATCTTGGATGCTTTTTTATGAAAATGACAGGTATTCCCTGTCCCGCCTGCGGAAGTACAAAAGCGATTGTCTGTATGCTGAAAGGAGACTGGTGTGGCGCTTTCGTCACCAATCCTTTTGGCTATTTTATTGCAGCGCTGATGATAATACTGCCTGTCTGGTTAATTGCCGATATGATATTTCGACGCGACAGTCTGTTTCGGTTCTACGGAACGTTTGAACGGACAGTGAGAAAGAGGGGAGTGTATATCCCTCTTATAGCGGCTGTTGCCGTAAACTGGATTTGGAACATAATAAAATATTATTAATGAATACTTGTTTTAAACAGCAATACAATTCCTTGCCATAAGAATACTTTCGTCGGCAAATATAAGACTGTATTAAAAAAATATTTAAATAATCAGCAAAATATTTGGCAGTTTAATTTTTTTGTATTACCTTTGTAGCAGTTAATACATAAAAAAAATGCCAGCAGTTTATACCATACGCCACCAATTTAGACAGATAACCGCCAATCTGTTTATAAATTCTGTATTAAACATGCCGAAAATTTTTTCGGGGTTTCCCAAAACTTTTTTCGGCGTTTTTAATTTAAATTTGGTACGTACAGTTTTAAAAATCTGTCTACCCGCATCAAAAATTTGTCTCCCTAATTCAGAATTTTGTCTCCCGAATTCAAAATTCTGTCTCCCGAATTCAAAATTTTGTCGCCCGAATTTGAAATTTTGTCTCCCTAATTTTAAAATCTGTCGACAAATTCGAGTGTTTGTCGCCCGAATTTGAAATTTTGTCTCCCTATTTTAAAATTCTGTCTCCCTATTTTAAAAATTTGTCGACAAATTTCAGGTTTTTGTCTCCCCAAACCGTCAATAATAACTCAAATTTTAACCAATTTTATAACCAAATTAATTTTTATTCCTATGAATAATAGAGACTGGATGCCCCGAGGGCACGAACTTCGCCACAAACTGGCAGTATTAATCTTCACCGTACTGACCGGCCGTTTGGAAAACACCCGCGGTCAGAAAGGTTCGTGGACAGAAATACAGAGTGCAATAATTCCTTAGAATTAAACAATCACTATATAAATTTATTTAGAACAATGAAACAAATTCTTTTAACAATGACCGCGCTCTTCATGTTGAGCGCAAACTGCATCTTCGCGCAGGT
>JAIRYM010000083.1 GCA_031267615.1 Dysgonamonadaceae bacterium | reverse complement strand
ACGGAAAGGACAGTAAACGAAGCGCGGAGGTATATGTTTTTCGGTACAGTTGGCGGTAATGGCAGTTTAGATGTGCAGGGACAGCTGGGACTGATTTACAGACAGCGGTTTGTAGTGAGCGTATCGGGATTCAAATTCTGCGGAATGGAAAGGGCGGGCTGGATGGTTAATGCAGGGGGGATGTGGTGAAGGAATTTAAATAATTAAAAGAGAGATGGGAACTAAAAAGATAAAAGACAGCGCTTTGCTGGCGGCAAAACTTTTCCCGCGCAGGAAAGACGAGACAGAAAAGACAAGCCGTTCGTCAGGCGTTTCTTTGTCGCAAAATAGCGACGTTCTTAATGAAGCCTTTTTAGCATGGACAAATCTGTATCGCTTTCGTAAACAGGCGCAGGAAGCCGCCGAGTTTGTTTATGGCGTCAACCACTGGAACGGGAAGGTAAGAGATGAGAACGGACGGCTTATTTCGGAAAGACAGTCTATAATAAAAGAAGGCGGCACGCCGCTTATAGATAATCGTACGGGCGGAATTATACGCTCGATAGTGGGAGTTTATCAGCAAAACCCGACCGAGCCGACCTGCACGACCATATATCCCGACAATGACCGCGAACTGCGTGCGGAAATAATGACTGCCGCACTTCGCAGCCTTAACGAACAGAACAACATTGAGGAACTTGATTTTAACAATTTGCGGCAAATGGCGATAACGTGCCTTGCGGCTTCACGGTCGGAAACAGATTCGCGTTCACAATATACACACAATCCACAAATACTTAACTATAATGTGAATTACAACAATATTTTCTTTAATCAGTTTGAAGACCCGCGCACGTGGGACATACGGCTTATAGGGGAAATACACGATATGGGACTTTATGATGCAGCGGGGAAATTCTGCAACGGCAGTCAGGACCGCTACAATAACATTATTAATATGTATCATAATGTCGATAAGGACAGGCTTGTAGAGGATTTTGGCGATACTCTGACGGATAACAGTTACAGTAAATCACTTGATTTCTACATGAATGGTGTTGATAACTCATTATGCAGAGTTATTGAGGTTTGGAGGAAAGAATCCAGAAAAAAATATTTTGTTCACGACGAATCAACAGGCGAATATTATACAGTTGATGCAACGCCGGCAAACAAAGCAAGACTGAAAGAAATTGAATCGGAAATGATGGAAGAACAGCGAAAATATGGCGTGAAAGAAGAAGATATGCTTTTGCTCGACGTACAGTGGGGGACAAAAGATGTATGGTGCTACTATTTTCTTTCTCCGTTTGGCGACGTTCTTAAATCGGGAGAATCGGAATACTGGCACGAATCGCATCCTTACAGTTTGCGGCTTTATATTTTTCAGGACGGCATCGCTCATTCGTTTATCTCTGAGGTAATGGACATGCAGCGGCTGGCAAACCAGATGCTGCAAATGATACAGTTTCTTGCCAAAACAATAGCAAAGGGATCGTTATTAGTTGACGAGGCGGCAACTGCTGACGGACAGACTATTGATGAAACCGTCAACGAATACCATCGCCATAATGGAGTTGTTATGTATAACAGCAGGAAAGGCGGAAAACCGCCAATGCAACTCACAGGCGGCAATATAGGACAGTTGGGACTTATGGATGTGTTTCAGATTGTTTTGCGGCAAATGGAAGATATATCGGGAGTACAGGGGGCGTTGCAGGGTAAAACTCCTGCGCCGGGAACTCCTGCAAGCCTGTATGCACAACAGGCGCAAAACGCTACAACTTCGCTCGTGGAAATGCTTGAAACGTTCAGAAAGTTTCGCGAAGACCGCGACACTAAAAATATGCAGTTGATACAGCAGTTCTATACGGAAAAACAGTATATAGACCTTACCGGTTCAACTACACGGCAGGATCTGATTTATTATGACCCCGAAATGGTGCGCAACGCAGAGTTTCGGACAAAAATAACTGAAAGCCAGACAACTCCAATGATGAGACAGATTACCAATAATTTTCTTATGCAAATCTTCCAGCCTGCTTATCAGGCTGGGGAACTGACATTAGTTAATCTTGTTGAGATGATGGATATTCCTAATAAGGACAATATCATTCAGACTCTCAAAAACAACGCTGCACAGGCTCGCGAACAGCAACAGCCTCTGCAAGCGCCACCTGAATTACAGGCGCAAATACAGCAAAATCCCGCAGTGCAGAGAATTTTACAACAACAACCAATGAATCTTCAACAATAATTTTTTAAAATATGCTTAAACAGATAATAGCGGATTTTATAGAGTACAGAGCGTACGTAAAGGCATGGCTCTTCTTTAAAAGGAAGGCAATGCAGATGAGAATGGCAATAAGCCTGGCAGATGTCAAACAGCGGGCAATGAACAGACAGTTCCATATTATATCGGTAATGCTGCCTGACGGTCAGGACAGGCTGGTAAGCGTGTCGAAACGCGATATTGCTGCTCTGAAAAGAAAACACTGGCTCCCGAAGAATATGACCGTGTTTGATTTGACTCACTCGGACGCTACGTTTTATTCTACTCCTCTCTCGCGAAATAACAAAACAGCAAAAAAAGACCGAAAAAAAGCATTGCAGTCTTATAAACGATTCGTAGAAAGCAGATACAAAAGTTGAGCAAAATACGGTTTATTTATAGATGTTTTCCCATGCCTTTTTCATCATCTCAGCGTGTTCGTTTTGCTTGACTTTAATATATTTCAAAAACGAATTTTCGGTTTTGTGTCCCGATATGCTCATTATCATAAGGGCGGGCAATCCGCGCCTGTACATATTTGTACAGAAAGAACGCCGCCCGGTATGGCTTGATACCTGTTCCCATTTCTCAAAATGCGTTGTAACGAGTTTCCCGCCCTCTGTGCGCGTCATCGTTTCACGGCTGTTTATTCCTGCCATTCGTGCAGCCTCTTTGATATAGGCGTTAAATTTCTGGTTGCTTATTTGTTCGGGCAAATCGTAATTGTATTTTTCCAGTACTTCCAAAACGACAGGATGCAAGGGTATAACTACCTTATTATTGGTTTTTTGTTGCCTGAATGTGATAAAACCATCTTTTATGTCTGTCTTTGCTATTTTTCCTAAATCAGAAAAACGGCAGCCCGTCCAGGCCAAAAGCAGAAATAAATCGCGCACTTTATCCAAATGCGGATACTTGGACAAATCTAATTCTTTGAGTTTCTGCAAATCATCTTCATTCAACGAAATATTATCTATATCTTCTTTGAATACCTTAAATTTGGATAATGCCGGGTTGATATGGCAACCCTCAAAGGCTGCCGCGTTTAAGATGGTTTTCAGAGTTTTTATATTTTTGCCTACATTGTTGCTTGTGTAATTTTTCCCCTGTAAAAAAACAACGTAATCGCTATAAAATTTCAAATCAATTTCTGAAAACTCAAAATCGTCGCGCAGGCTGATTTTAGCAAATTCCTTAATGTGCTCGTAAAATACTTTATACTGCTTAATTGTTCCGTTGCAGATAACACGTCCGTTATCGTTTCGATTCGGCGCTTCCTGAATAAATTTATCAATGAATCGAAACAGCGTTATATTTTCAGATTTTACTCCTTTTTTTAAATGCAACGCCCTGTCGATTTCGGCATTCAACCAGTCTGAAGTAAAATCTACCTTTTTCCCTAAGTTTTGGGTGTAAATATCCAAAATCAAGTTTTTCCTGTCGGTTAAAGCTTTGTTGAACTCATTACGCTTTTTAGCGTCATAAACGCAACTTGCCTTGATAGATTGTTTCTTTACGTCCCATTTGTCGGCATTAATGACAAGTTCGCTTTTGTGGAATAATTGAATATCTCTTCCGTCGCTCAAACGAAAACGAATATTTACGTGGTTTTTTTTTGCACCTTTGCCGGTGCGGATAAATGTTTGTATGGTTGCCATAAAAATAATTTAAAACGGTTGTGCAAAGATAAGAATTTGCACAACCAAAACAAAATCTGTTGCAATTGCTTTCAATCATTTCTAATATAATATAGCCTTATAAAACACTTATAACCATTGCAATAATAACGTAAAATCTTTGTAATATATAATTTGTAAAAATAGAAAATTTTATAGAAAAGAATCCTGTACGGACAACAGATTAAATTGCCAAACATCTATTAATCAAATGTTTGGCAATTTTAATTTTAAAACTTGCACAACGTGTGCACAACCGAAATTTAATTAAACCGCTTTAGTTGGGTTTGATT
>JAIRYM010000073.1 GCA_031267615.1 Dysgonamonadaceae bacterium | reverse complement strand
AATTCGGGAGACAAATTTCTGAATTCGGGAGACAAATTTTTAAAACTGTACGTACCAAATTTAAATTAAAAACGCCGAAAAAAGTTTTGGGAAAACCCGAAAAAATTTTCATTTCACCGCAGCAAAAAGATAAACCGCCCGAAAAAATTTTCGGTCTGTTTAATTCAAAATATATAAATAGATTGTCGGTTACCCGTTTAAGGGGGGGTCGTGTGGCATTAATTGACACGTTTTTTCATGCGTCAATTGCGAATTTTTGATGTAAAAATGTTCGTTTGCCATTTCCATTTTGTTATTAACGGCGACAAAGGTAAAATAAATTATTGTAATTGCAAAAATTTTTGAGGTTTTTGAAAATTATTTTTCAGAAGAGGTTTATTGTTTGATTAGCGCAAATAGCCACCATTTTGTAAATATCATCTACAGAGCAGCCGCGCGATAAATCATTGACAGGAGCAGCCATACCCTGGAGTATCGGTCCTACAGCCTCTGCATTGCCAAGCCTCTGTACAAGTTTATAGCCAATATTACCACATTCGAGATTCGGGAAAACAAGTACATTCGCCCTTCCTGCTACTGCACTCCCTGACGCTTTGCTTAAGCCTACTGATTCCACGAGTGCAGCGTCTGCCTGTAATTCACCGTCTATCTGAATGTCGGGTGCAAGTTCGCGAGCAAGGCGTGTAGCCTCAACAACTTTATCGACAAGTTCATTTTTGGCGCTGCCTTTAGTCGAAAAACTCAACATCGCAACGCGAGGTTCTATGCCCGCGACAGAGCGAGCAGTCTGTGCTGTTACCACCGCAATTTCAGCGAGTTCCTTTGCCGTCGGATTAGGCATTACGGCACAGTCGGCAAAGACAAGGACACCGTCGTCGCCATATTTTTTGTCTTTAACAAACATAATAAATGCACCTGAAACTACACTTATTCCGGATTGAGTCTTTATAATTTGCAGAGCTGGACGCAATACGTCGCCAGTAGTATTTCTCGCTCCTGCAATTTCGCCGTCTGCATCACCATTTTTTATAAGCAGGCAACCGAGATATAGCGGGTCTTCTGCAAGTTTTTCTGCCTGTTCGAGCGTCATTCCTTTTGCTTTACGCAGTTCATAAAGCAAGTTTCCATAAATAATCTTTTTGGGATTGTTTATGGGATCAATAATCGTTGCTTTAACAATATGTCTCAATCCAAATCTTGAGGCTAAATCGCTTATTTCAGAAGGATTACCGATGAGTGTAATTTTTGCAACACCGTCAGCGAGCAGTTTGTCTGCTGCTTTCAGAGTTCTTTCTTCATTTCCTTCAGGCAGTACGATACGTTTTTGATTAGTTTTTGCCTGTGAAATGATGTTTTGCATTAAATCCATATTCAAATTGTTAATTAGAGATTACAAAATTACACAAAATTGCTATATGTACATTATAAAATTTTATATTTTTCTATTTTTTCTAAATAGAAAACATTAATTTAACTTTGTGAAAAATTATACGGATTGGTTTTAATTTTTATTTCGCACGCGAGTCTGTTGTTTTGTCAATTCTTTTTGCAAATCGCCTGCCGATATATTGATTCGCAATTTACCGCTGTCAGCGAGAGAGATATGCCCGTTTTCTTCCGATACTACTATCACTTTGGCGTCAGTTTCCTGTGACAATCCAAGCGCAGAACGATGACGAAGTCCCAAATGTTTGGGAATATCCTGATTTTGTGCAACAGGCAAAATACAACCTGCCGCTTTGATTTTTTTACCTGTAATTATCATTGCTCCGTCGTGTAACGGACTGTTTTTGAAGAAAATGTTTTCAATAAGCCTTGCGCTGATGTCAGCATTCAGAATTTCGCCTGTTTCAATGAATTTTTCAAGAGGAACGTCTTGCTGAAAAGCAATCAGAGCACCTTCTTTCCGTTTTGCCATATCCATCACAGCCATCAGGACAGGCATTACATCTTGTAAATCCTGTCCTGATTCGTCGATTTTTGGTTTAAACAGTTTTTTGATAAATCCAAAGCCGCGATTCGAGCCGAGCGCTTGAAGAAATGCGCGTACTTCTTTTTGAAACACAATGATTAACAGAATAAAACCGACACTAATAAACTTGTCGAGAATAGCGCCCATCAGTTTAAGTTTGAAAACTTGTGAAACGAGAATCCAAGTCGCTAAGAAAGCTAAAACCCCCATAAAAATTGGAGTAGTTCCCGTTTTTTTCATCAACAGGTAAGTTTCGTACAGGAAAAGTGCAACTAACAGAATATCAATAATATCCCTTAATTCAATTCGCGAAAAAATTTCTGAAAAAATCATTATTGTCGAGTAAGATCAATACAAACTTACTGTTTTTTCTTAAAAAAACGGTGATATTTAAAGTGAAATTGCTAAAAACAATTCGTTTCTACAATTATTTTGTACTTTTGCACAAAATTTCGTAAAAACACACGATATGTACCATTTAGCAATAACACTTTACGCTTTCGTCGTTCGGCTCGTTTCGCCCTTCAATCCGAAAGCGAAGAAGATGCTGACAGGGCAAAGAAAAACCTTTTCGATACTTAAAGAAAAAATAGACAAAAATGCTCGTTATATTTGGTTTCACGCTGCATCGCTCGGCGAATTTGAACAGGGACGCCCTCTGATTGAAAAAATACGTAACGAAAAGCCTGAATACAAGATTTTGCTCACATTCTTCTCGCCATCAGGATATGAAATTCGTAAAAATTACGAAAGCGCTGACATTGTTTGCTATCTACCTTTCGACTATCTCGGAAACGCAAGAAAATTTTTACGCCTTGTTCACCCAGAAATTGCTGTTTTTATAAAATACGAGTTTTGGATGAATTATCTTAATAAATTGAAAGATAATAATATCCCCACTTATATCATCTCGGCAATATTTCGTCCTAATCAGATTTTTTTTCGTTGGTATGGACGACATTATAGTAAGGTATTAAACGATTTTGACTGGTTTTTTGTACAAAACGAAAGATCAAGACAACTGCTTAATCATTTTAAGCATAATAACATAACTGTTTGTGGCGATACGCGATTCGACAGAGTAAAACAGATAGCAGACAAAGCGGAACGCCTGCCTGTTATAGAGCATTTTATCGAATCTGAATCTGCTGAAAAGCCGTTTATACTTGTTGCAGGAAGTTCGTGGGAACAAGATGAGGAAATTCTTTTTCCATTCTTCAATACTCATCCGGAAATCAAACTTATTATCGCACCTCACGAGATGAACGGTAATCGAATCGCTAATCTGACCTCTCGTCTGAAACGTACGTATATTCTATATTCACAGGCAAAAGAGCAAGAAACATTAGATGCCGATTGTCTTGTTATTGACTGTTTTGGATTGCTTTCGACAATCTATCGCTATGGACAGATTGCATACATTGGCGGCGGCTGCGGCAAAGGTATTCATAATATCGTTGAAGCTGCGGTTTATGGTATTCCTGTAATCTTTGGTGCAAATTACGTAAAATCTCGCGAGGCAAGCGAACTGATTGATGCGGGCGGCGCTTTTTCCGTATCAAGTCAGGCTCAATTCAACGAGTACGTCAATTCTCTGCTGTCTTATCCGAATCTGCTCGCCGAAACAGGCGAAAAGACACGAGATTATGTAAACACTAATCTTGGAGCAACTAAGATTATCTTTGAAAAAATTTTTGGTATGTCAACCTCAAATTAAATTTCTATCTCCAAATTCTCAATCTCCGTTGCAATCTGCTTCAAAAACCGCGTTGCTTCACCGCCATCAAGGGCGCGATGGTCGTAGGTAAGGCTCAGCCCAATGTGGGGAACAAAACCGTAAACGCCGTCACCAAGATCTTTTGGACGGGGAACGATAGTATTCACGCCAAGTATCGCTATCTGCGGCAGGTTTATAACGGGGGTAAACATCTCCACACCGTAGTTACCGAGGTTTGACACTGTAAACGATGCCGCTTCGGGAGAGAGAAGATCGGGGTCGATACCGCCTTTTTTGCAGGCGTTAGCCACTTCTTTCAATTGACTTGCAAGTCCGGAAATCGACAGGTCATCAGCATTACGGACAGCAGGAACCATCAGCCCGCGCTCGGTATCAACCGCGAGGGCAAGATGCACTTTTTTAAAGTAACGTATACTGTCGCCGAGGAAATGCGCGTTCACCTGCGGGAACTGTTTGAGTGCGCGGACAACGGCAAGACATACCATATCGTTGAGTGTAATGTCGGTCGGATAGCCTCTTTCGACTGCTTTCTTCACTTTTTTGCGTAGAGTCATAATTCGCCGTGCATCGGCACTCAAATGGTGCGTCAGTTGGGCGGAGTTTTGCAGCGACGAGTGCATTGTTTTCGCGATGAGTTTGCGGATATTGGTGAGCGGTTTTATTTCGCTGTCTGACACGTAAACAGGGTTCTTCTGCGCTGCTACGTCCACTCCACGCACTGTACCTGCCAAGCCTGTACCCGATTTTGGCAATTCTGCCCCTGTTTCTGCGATAATCGCCTTTGCTAGTGGGGTTGTTTTGGGTGCAATATCTATTGCTGCCTGCACGTCGCGCTCAATGACTCTACCGCCCGGTCCGCTACCTGCAAGAGTTTCTGCTGCAATGGCGTTTTTAACAGCGAGGAATTTGGCTCTGGGAGAAACAAAGGAAGTGGTGGAGTTCAAATTTGGCCGGGATTTTGTAGACTCTTGGTATAATGAGGACGGGGATGAAATGGATGACGTCGAAGTCGCTGGCATTTTTGCTGCGGGAGTTTGTTTTGAGTCTACTACAGGAATGTTGTCGCCACCAAACTCCGTTGTCGATTCGCCTGCCTCGCCGATGACCATCACGTTATTCAGGACGGGGATTTCTTCGCCTTCTGCGAAGAAAACTTCGAGGACTATACCTGCAATTTGCGCTTCCTCTTCAAAAGCCGCTTTGTCGGTTTCATACGCAAAAAGGATATCACCCACCGCTACAGTATCGCCCTTTTTCTTTTTAAATTCTGTCAAGATACAACTTTCTACAGATTGTCCCTGTTTTGGCATAATTACTGCTGTTGCCATGATTATTTGTATTTTTTTATTTTTCTATTCATATTCTTTATATGCATTCAAGCGCATTAACATTTCGTCGAAATCGACTTCGTGAGCGTCAAATTCAGGACCATCGACACAAACAAAGCGTGTTTTCCCGCCAACTGTAACACGGCAGGCACCACACATTCCTGTGCCGTCGACCATAATTGTATTTAAAGATGCAACTGTCGGGATGCTATATTTTTTTGTCAGAAGAGCAACGAATTTCATCATCACGGCAGGACCGACAGTTACGCACAAATCGATTTTTTCATGGTTGATAACTTGCTCAATTCCGGCCGTTACAAGTCCTTTCTGCCCATACGAACCGTCGTCTGTCATAATGATTACTTCGTCAGAAATTTTGCGAATTTCAGGTTCAAGAATGAGCAGTCTTTTTGTGCGGGCGGCGAGAACTGTAATTACTTTGTTGCCAGTCTGCTTCATAGCCTGTGCAATAGGAATCATCGGGGCTGTACCGACTCCGCCACAGGCGCAGACAACTGTTCCGAAACGTTCTATATGCGTAGCTCGTCCAAGCGGTCCAACCAAATCGGTAATGTAATCGCCTTCGTTCAGGTTACAGATTTTCTTTGTTGATTTGCCTATTCGCTGTATTATCAATGTGATGCTACCACGTTCTGTATCTGCATCAGCGATTGTCAACGGAATACGCTCTCCATATTTCCCCACCTTGACGATGACAAAATGTCCTGCCTTCCGAGCCTTTGCAATCAAAGGCGCTTCAACTTCATATCTGAATACGTTTTCTGAAAGAGATTCTTTATTTAGTATTTGATTCATAAAAACTTTATTCCTTTATATTTGGTTCTTCTAGTCCATAACCGGCTTTTTTGTCTGCCTGTTTGAGTTTTAAGGAAAGGAAAATCGACACAACACCGCACAAAACCAGCACCAGTACAGGAACAGTATAGTCATAAACCTGACCTTCCAACAATTTGCCTTCAGCGTCAAGACGGTCGGCATTTACCTTGTCGAGCAAGGATCCGATGCCCCAATAAAAAAGTCCAAGTCCCCAGTTCTGAACGGTAAAAATGGATGAATAAGCCGTGCCGAGGCGATTTTCAGGCACAATTTTTGCAACCGATGGCCACATCGCTGCCGGAATAAGAGAAAACGAAATACCAAGCGTGAAAAGCCCTATATATGCCATAATTATGTTGTCGGACAACGAAAGTACAAGATGCGAAAAAATGAGCAGCAACGAACCGAGAATCATCAGCGACGCTGCCTTCCCTCTACGATCTATGAAATTACCGAAAATGGGCGTGAATACTATTGTTCCGAGTGGAATAAGCGAAGTGGTTTTCTGTCCATTGTTGAGCCATATTGCAAACAAATCGCGGAAAGAGTATATGAACGCTATAAATCCTGCAACTACAACAAATTGCACGGTCAGCTTAGATGTTTTGTTCTTCAAATTGGCTGGAATAACCGAAAAACATATCACAAAGGCGAACAGGACGATATAAATCATAGCTGTTTTTGTCGGCGGAATATCTATTTCTGAAGTAAAACCGAATTTGTTGGTAAGCAAATCCGATGCATATTGGATGAAGGGAAAATATGCGGCATAAAATGATACGCACAAAAGAGTGATATAAATGAATGGCTTATTTTGTAAGAGTTTAAGCAAATAGGAAAACTTAAATTCTTCCTCAGTTTTTTCATTGACAGCTTTTTGCTGTTTGTCAAAACGGACGTCAAAATACAGATAAACGACAAACATAATGAGCGCAAGTCCGAGCAGCGAGGCGGCAAATCCAATGGAAGTAGCGACGCCCGACGAACCTGCAATATCGGGCGAAACAGCAATGCCCATCGCTGTTCCAAGACGTCCGAAACCGACGTTTATTGCCATTGCAAGCGCCATTTCGTAGCCTTTAAACCACTTGACAATCGTTCGCGTTGCAACTACGCACACCACTTCGAGTCCCGAGCCGAACATCATTCGTCCGATTCCCATTGCCCACAGTTTGACGGAAGGATCATCGCCGAAAAGTCCTGTCGAAGCGAGATAGACCACTGTTGAACCGAGCGCAGCAAGTCCGCCAAAGACTAATCCTGCGATACGGATGCCCCATTTGTCGAGCATTATTCCGCCGACGATGATCATACCTATCATGTTCGCCCAGGTCGTCATTCCGACTACCTGTCCGAAGTCGGAACTCGAAAAACCGTAGTCGTTCATAAGAAGTCCTTTCAGCCCTCCCATAAAATCCTGCGCCCAATAGGTTGCAAAAGTCAATCCGCTGATAAGCACAAGCATCAGCCATCGCATCAATACAGATTCTTTTAACGTTTTCATTATTGTTAAGAATTTAAGGCGTCAAAGTTAAGGATTTTTTATCATATAAGGCAGATTTCGTTGATTTTTATTTGTCCAACCTTTTTATTTTATAATTAAACACTGTAATCACAAGATTTACGATCGGCGACAGGAAGTTGAAAAAGCAGAACGGCAGGTAAGTAAATGTCGATACGCCAAGAACTTTTGATTGTGTGGCTCCACAACTGTTCCAGGGAACAAGAGGCGATGTTACTGTTGCCGAATCTTCGAGCGCACGGCTTAATACTTCTGGTTTGTAGCCCTTTTCTTTATAAAGTTTTTGCAGCATTTTGCCGGGGATCACGATGGAAAGATACTGGTCGCAAGTTGTGATATTGAACATAACGCCCGACAGAAGCGTAAAGCCGACAAGCGATACTCGGTTTTTTACGCCGGCAATCATCGCATCGGTAATCCGTTTCAGGCAACCGGACGCTTCCATCGTTCCGCCGAAAACGAGTGCTGAAAGTATCAAAAATACAGTGTTCAACATTCCTGTCATGCCGCCGGACGACAGCAATTTATCGACAGCGGAGACACTTGTTGAGATGCTCATTTCTCCAAATATTGATTGCAAAATGATTTGATAATAATTCTCAAATTCGCCGCTGTGAATCATTTCATCAAGTAAATCGCGCTGAAAAACAAGTGCAGATACAACGCCAAGAAGGATTCCTGCCAACATTGCCGGAATTGCAGGCGTCTTTCGTACAATGATTATTATGAGTAAAACCGGTATCAGCATCAGCAGAGGCGTGGTGTTGAAATGCTCTGCAATCGCTTCTTTGATGCTGTCTGTGCCTGTAACAGCCGAATCGCCCGATTGAAAGATTCCAATAATCAAAAAAATGATAACAGTCAAAATCCACGCAGGACCGGTAGTATAAACCATATATTTTATATGTGTAAACAAATCTGTGCCTGCAACAGCCGATGCGAGATTGGTTGTGTCGGACAGAGGCGACATTTTGTCTCCAAAGTATGCGCCCGAAATGACTGCGCCGGCGACTAATCCCTGATTAAGTCCGAAAGCGTTGCCGACGCCGATGATTGCTATTCCGACTGTTGCAACCGTTGTCCACGAACTGCCTGTCGCCACTGAAACAAGACTGCAAATCAGCACTGCAGCGACAAGAAGAAATGAAGGGTGCATGATTTCAACTCCATAATATATCATCATCGGGATGACGCCTGAAATCATCCACGAACCGCTCAAAGCGCCTATAAGAAAGAGAATCAATATTGGCTCAAGCGTGGTATGGATGGTATGAGTGATTTTCTCGCGAAAGTCATGCCATGTTGTTCCGTAAAGAAAGCCGATAACTCCGCAAATCATCGCCGCAATAATCAATGCTGTCTGATTAGCGCCGCCAAGTGCATCGTTAAAATATTGATAATTGATGAATAATAGCGTCGTCAATACAAGCATTGGCGCAACAGCAAGAATCAGGGGCGGGGTTTTATTTTTCATTGTTTCTTAATACAGGGAAACCTTTTCTTTTTAATTGAAATAATCCTCTATTTTGTGCATCGAAGTGTCGAGGCAAAATACAACTACGTGATCGCCAGCCTGAATCTGCGTGTCGCCGCTGATGATTTCTGCTGTGTTGTGGCGAATCATGCCGCCGAGTGTAATGCCGACAGGAAGTTTCAAGTCTTTGACGGGTTTGCGGGTAATCTTAGAACCTTTTCCGGCAACAAGCTCCGCGACTTCGGCATTGGCGAATGTCATACACTTGACTGTCGAAACGTCGGCGTCAAGCAGAAAACGGTATATATGACCGGCTGCAATCAGCTTTTTATTGATTACGGTACCGATGTCGAGCTTCTCCGCCATTCGTATGTAATCTATATTTTCTACTTCGGCAACGGTCTTCGGAACGCCTAAGTTTTTGGCTGTAACGCAGGCAAGTATATTTGCTTCCGAATTTGCCGTCAGTGCGATAAAGGCGTCGCAATCTTTTATGTTTTCGCGGATAAGTAAATCGGTGTTGCGTCCGTCGCCATTGATGATTAATACATTGTTTTTTACTTTTTCGGCAAGCCGGTAACTCTTGTCGCGGTCTTTTTCGAGGAGCTTTATGTTTATGTTATCCGGTAATTTTTCTGCAACCTTTTGTGCTATTCTGCTGCCTCCCATGATTGCAATTCTGTTTATGTCGATGTTTTGTTTGCCTGCAAGGGCTTTGATACGGTTAACGTACTGCGGAGCGGCGGTGAAATAAAGGATGTCCCCAGACTGTATTTTGTCCTGTCCACGCGGAATTATTGTTTCATCGTCACGTTTGACGGCAACGATATGATAAAAGCGTTCTTCAGATGCAAGTTCCATCAGTTTCCTGTTTACGAGGGGCGCATTGTCGCGCACTTTTGCTCCAACAAGAATGAGTTTGCCGCCTGCAAGCTCCCACCATTGCCGGGACCAGGGTGTTTTAAGGGCGCTTAAGATTTCTGACGCCGCAAGCTCTTCGGGACAGATCAGTGAATCTACGCCGAGCTTGCCGAAGAACTCCAGATTCTCGGGTAGTATGTATTCATTGTTGCTGACGCGCGCTATCGTTGTCTTTGCCCCGAGATTAGTTGCCAGCAGGCAGGCGGTGATGTTGGCTGTCTCTTCGGGGGTGAGGGCGATGAACATGTCGGCGCGGTTTACTCCTGCGTTGCGAAGGTCGGAGATGGATACCGGGCTGCCTGATACGGTCATGATTTCCTGACTGTAAGGTATGTTTAACTTGTCTTCGTCGGGGTCGAGCAGCGTGATGTCCTGATTTTCCTGCGACAGTAGCTTTGCGAGATGCGTTCCGACTTCGCCGGCGCCTGCTATTATGATTTTCATGCGAAAATGGTTTGATGAGATTTTATCTGCTGTTTTTGTTTCTGCTGTTTTTCAGAACGGGTATGATGAGTCTCCTCCGGAATACTTCTCGGCAGGCATTTCCTGCTCAAGACTGTTGACGCGTGACTTCAGGTCTTCGTCCGCCGTCAGCTGATTGTCGTTAAGATTCTGGAAGCGCGCGTATTTATCGACAAATTCGAGGATGACTTCTCCTGTTTTGCCGTTACGGTGCTTTGCTACTATGATCTGAGCCTTGCCGCGAAGGTTGTTTCCGTGTTCATCTTCATAAAGTTTGTAGTATTCGGGACGATGGATGAAACATACTATGTCGGCGTCCTGCTCGATAGCGCCCGACTCGCGAAGGTCTGACAGTTGCGGGAGGCGGACGGATGATTCGCCTTTTCCGAAGCTGGTGTTAGTCCGTTTTTCTACTTCCCGGTTCAATTGCGAGAGAGCGATAATCGGGAGGTTGAGCTCTTTTGCGAGCGCTTTGAGGTTTTTGGAGATCATGGTAACTTCGTTTACCCGGTTGTCTGAATATCGCATCATCTCGCTCGCGTTCATGAGCTGAAGGTAGTCGATGAAGATGCACTTGATGCCGTGTTCGCGAACTAACCGCCGCGCTTTTGACCGCAGTTCAAACACCGAGAGGCTTGCCGTGTCGTCGATATAGATCGGGGATCCGTACAGATCTATTATCTTGCTGTCAAGCTGTTGAAGTTCGTATGGCGCAAGCCTGCCGCTTCTGATTTTGTCGCCTTCGAGCTGTGTTACATTCATTATAAGACGGTTTACGAGCTGAATGTTTGGCATTTCGAGGGAAAACATTGCGATGGGAGTATTCATGTCTACCGCCATATTTTTCAGCATCGAAAGGACAAAAGCGGTTTTGCCCATCGCCGGACGGCCTGCGATGATGATAAGGTCTCCGTTTTGCCACCCGTTGGTCATCTTGTCGAGTTCGGTAAAGCCGCAGGATACGCCGCTCATTTTGTCCTGATTATTATACCGGTCCAATATCTGCGACATGGATTCGCTGAGAATGGGATCGATGTGGGTAACGTCCCGCTTGATGTTTCGCTGAGTGATTTCGAACAGGTTTTTTTCCGCGGTCTGCATCAGATCGTCGACGTCGTTGGATTCGTCAAACGCCATGTCTACCGTGTCAAAGGAAAACGAAATCAGTTCCCTCGCCAGATGTTTCTGGGCAACGATACGGGCGTGGTAGTCGAGATGGGCGCTCGATACGACTTTCTGCGACAGTTCGGCGATATAACTCGCGCCGCCCACTTCTTCCAGCGTTTCCTCTTTTTTCAGTTGCTGGACAACGGTAAGAATATCAATCGGTTTGGATTCATGCGCCAGGCTCTGTATTGCTTTAAAAATCAGTCCGTTTGTTTTCAGGTAAAAACTTTCTGGGGTAAGAGTGTCGCTGACCGCCTGAAACGCGTCTTTCTCGAGCATAAGAGCGCCGAGGATAGCCTCTTCGAGTTCGGGCGCCTGAGGCTGTTTGCGTCCGGTTTCTTCCGTTTTGGCTGTCGCTTTCTTCTTCTGGTTCCTGCTTTTATCAAATTCCTGTTTTGCCATTTTGTTTTGTTTGTTTTTGCAAAGGTACGGAAATAATTGATATGTGATAATTGACATGTAAAAATATTTTTATTATTTTAAAAAAAAATTTTATTTATTCATTATTTAAAAATAATTACTATCTTTGCATCGCAGCAGGAAACAAATTTGTAAGCTGTCTGTCTCTTAAAATACAGAGGCAAAACAAATTGTGATACTGTCTGTCTCTTCGGGGACAGAGGTAAAACAGAGTTGCACAGCCTCTGTCCCCACGGGGACATCCCTTACGGTTGCCCATATATTACCGGCATTTGTAGGGGCGCCCCTTGTGGGTGCCTATTATTAATTTGTCAGTTCCTGATTTAGGTTGACTGTCTGCCAGTCTAATCGCGAAGAAAAGTTGACTCGGATTGGTACTTATAACTAATATTTGTTTACTTCAGATTGTTATGCCTGATATTTGTTT
>JAIRYM010000067.1 GCA_031267615.1 Dysgonamonadaceae bacterium | reverse complement strand
TCGTCCGACACTGTCATGAACGTTTTCTTTCCTTCGAGTCTTATATTTGCGAAAGCGAGGATTTCTTTCGACACTTCGCTCCTGACCTGTCCGCTGAATACGGTGTCTGCCATGCCTTTCTGGGCATAGATAAAAGACGCGGTAACAAGTATAAAATGAAGCAGTCCGTATCGGTTCATATTCTTTGCGATAAATTCGGTGCAAAGGTACGGGTTGTTCATATACGGAAAAATACCCTGTTATAGGTATAATTAAAGTATAATTTGATAAAAAGTAATTACTTATAACAAATCCGTGCAGTTTCCATCTTCGGCGCCGGTCGACTTTCCTGTGTGTGTCTAACACGTTCCCGCGTGTGTGCCTAACACGTTAGCGAGTGTGTGTCTAACACGTTCCCGAGTGTGTGTCACCGCACCGAAATAGCCACCAAAACCTGATTTCACATTGCCCTGTTCAATAACGCCATTCATTTTAACTGTTAATGATTAACTTGATTTGTTTTCCATTTACTTTCACAAAATAAAGTCCTCTGTTTAGTGATGATACGTCGATTGTAGTATGTCTGGATTCTGTTGCATACCACTGATGAACGAGTGTACCGACAGAGTTATAGATACTGATTTTATCGCCTGTATTCATCGTTGTGTTTTATGCCGGAAGTCGGGTTTGGAAAGGCGCTCATTGCCGAAACATCCGGACAAAGGCATGCAAAAGGACAGAGTGGCAAAAGGCAAACCCAGTCAAGCAGAATAGCAAATTAGAAGTAATTTTTTTGTTTTCATGTTTTCAGAGGAGGGCAGGCTGAATTTTTCCGCCTGCCTTTTTTAGTATGTAAGGCGTACTGTTGCCATGATTTCTCTGCCACGCAGTACGCGAACTGTTGAAAAGGAATTTGCGCCGGCGAAAGAGGTTTGTACATCCTGTGCGAGATTGAAAATGTTTGTAACGTCAAGCGCAAACTCCATATTGCCGGGTCTGTACGCTACGCTGGCGTCGAGGAATGTCTGGCAATGGTTTGTGGAAGGATTTTGGCTCGTTGTGCCGGAACGCTCTATATTTATTTTCAAAACTGTTTTTTTAATTGGGAAAATTTGCAGGTTTGCATGATGTTTTTCATAAGTCTGGCGATTGCTGGTTTTTCCAGAATACTGATTTGCAGTTTGATGGGAATGGGATATGTATGATTCGAAAAAGAAGATAATATTCTTCGTTATGCAAGAATTGATGCGTGCCGAGGCGCCAAGAGTTTCGGCGTTCACTGGCATAATTTTGTCTTGTCTGCCATAGATTGCTGTTGATGTGCTGTAATTTGCGCTGAATGAAACGGTCGTTTCTATGGCGCTGATAAACTTGCTGATGTTTGCCGACACAATGCGGGATACGGTAATGTTGCTTTTTGCCGTGCTGCCTGCTATGCTGGTTATTCCACTGAAATTTTCGTTTGCCATCCTGCCGAATTTCATTGTCATTAGATTAGCGTTGATGGAAAAAAATAATCCCCTGATGGGGTTTTTGTAGTTCACCGCAACGTATGTTGACCGTGTTTGTGATTGCACCCATACTCCGCTTTTTTGTATAAGGTTGCGGTATCCGGTTTGAATGAGAGATTGCAGAAGGTCGGTAAAATCTCCTGTGTTGTGATTAATTTTGAACCGGGAATTTGCTTCCAGGTATCCATTAAGGATATATCTTAAGGAAGCAGAAGGGTTAAATCGCAAGGGATTGAATTTGTCATGCTCTCTGTATTGACGGTCGTTGATGCTGATATGCTGATAGACGACCGGCATAGTGAAGTTTATCCTGACGTGCGGATTTTGGAATCCGTATTCCGGACTGATTATTAGACGTATATCACTATTTTTTAGATTATTGTGAATACTGTCTGTGAATGTTGGATTTGCAAGTTCGGTTTCAATACCGTCGAGTTCAGTTTCAAGGTCAAAGTTCAGTTTTATGCGAGACGAAGATACTGCAACCATTATGAATGAGCCGTTCTTTGAATAAAAATTGGAACGTCCGATGGTTTGTTTTATTTCAGTTTCGTTATTGCTTTCATCTCCGGCGAGCGAGGCAATCATTGACTGTGGCTGGGAACTGTATCGGAAGTATGACGAAAAGTTGATGTAACGCTTATTTGCTTTCCGGGTTATTTTAAGAAAATTCGACATGTTTATTCCCGTAAATTTTTTCATTTCATCGACCGTCATTGGATTCAGGATATCGGCTTCGGCAGTATGCCATTGCGTATTGATTTTCATCTGGTTTTCCATGAAATGCGCCGCCGCGTTGTCGGTAAACGTCAGCGCTGCATCGATATTGTTGTTACCGATGCATGTCGCTTCCTGCTCGTCTATTGCAAGCAAGCTGTCTGCTGTTATGAAACGGGAATGTTTCAGGGTCATTGTTTCAGTCTTGTTTTTGCTGTAAGCAAAGTTGACGCGAGCCTGTTTATCATCGTCAATCTTTTGAAGTAAATTGAGCGAAGAAGCATAAGAATGGTTCATAACAGAATTGCGTTCCGAGCCTGAGATTAAACCGTTTTGTGTAATTATTGCCGCAGGCTCACGTTCGGTTGCGAATCCGCCTGATGTACCGTAATGTGTCGTTAATTCGTCGGCAAGATACACTCCTGCATTGTTCGCTTTAAGCGTAGATGCTGCCTGCCGGTTTTTTGCATACTGCAGTCCGGAAGCATCAAGCAGTCCAAGTAAACCGTTTCCGTTTCCCACACCAGCCTTCAGAGTACCAACAGGTCGCGACATGTTGCTATTGCGAAGTTTCAGGTTTATAGCAGGCTCATCAGGGAAAATCACGTTTTTGAGCATTTTCAGCGGCTGGTTGGATTCTATAATCTGAACAGATGTAACTTCTTCGTGAGGCAAATTGCCTGTTATCACGCCATACCTTCCTCCAAGAAGGTCAAGTCCTTCGACATAAAAGTGTGTAACAGCTTTGCCCTGATAACTGATTCCGCCATTGTCGGAGACTTCTATTCCGGGCATTTTCTTCAGGACGTCGCCTATATAACGGTCGGCATCAGATGAAAAAGAACCGACGTTATATAAAACTGTGTCGCTGCGGTTTCGTATTGGCGCAGCACGAACGGTAACTTCACGCAACTGTATTTCGCTTTTCTCTATCGCAATATTATAATTGGCACTGTTACCATAAAGTTTTACCGTTTGTGATTTATATCCAATACGCGTAATAATAAGTTTCAGCGAATCGTTCCATTGTGGTGCTGAAAGTATAAATGTTCCGTCCTTTTTTGTCATGCCGTAATCTGCATAATTCGTCCCTTGAAGCAATGAAACTATTGCAGATTCCACATTCTTTCCGGTTTCTGCATCCCTGACAGTTCCCTGCACAGTGTACTGGCTGTGTGAAAACAGAGGAAAGAGTAAAAAGAGGGGAATAATAAAATATTTCATTCCAGTTCGATCGGGTTGTAAGGAATACTTTTTACGGGAGTCGATTGGGGCGATTTATATGACTCCGGCGCAAGCGGGTGCCCTTCCAGATACGCTTTGGGATTATTGCTATGCTGTTTGCGTTTTTTATTAAAAGTAAGCCTGTCTGTTTTGATTTTCATGTTGTTTCTTTTGTAGATTACATCAATCCAGTCTGGCTGTTCTATTGCAACACATTCAAACTGATGATGCTCTCTGGAATCTGCTATTTTCAGGATGATGCCGGGTAAGCCCATGAATTTCCATGGTCCTAAACTTATGGGAATATCCGGAGCAAACCACGCTTCGTAGTCCCGTCCGCGAAATCGTGCAGTTGCTTTCCTGCACAGGTAACCGCAAACTGTTGCAGTGTCATTAAACAGTTTCCAATCTGGAACTTCCACTGTTTCTTCATAACTGTAACGGTCAAAAGCGCATTTGTCAATATAAACAAGTTTTTTCTCCGAAGTATAGATAAAAATATTGATATAAGAGGTTCCAAACATAGGATATCCTTTCTCGCTCATTTTTAAGTTCAGTTCATTAGCACCGTTGAAATCAATATTATACAGATCAACATTTATTTCTTTTGCTATTGCTGCAGAGGCAGAGTCGACAACAAACCATTTGTAGTCGGAATATCGAGATACATTTTTCCCAATCTGAAGCAGAAACAGTTCATTCCTGATATCTGTCGGATTCAGGGTATCAGATACTGTTTTTACTTCATAACGAAAACGGATAACCGTTGTATCCAAAACTGTAATTTTCGCACTCAATACATAAGCATTGAGTGCGAAAAACAGTGCAATAAGAACAGTTCTTTTCATCATCTTTTGGCTTTTTAATCACTGGTACAATTATACGAATAACCGTTACAATCTCTGCAATTATTCAAGGAACAGATATACTCACACCATTCATAGAAATCTCCATTGAAATAAGCCGGACTGACGGTAGTTTCTGATTGTCCACAACAGAAATGGATTGTGCAGGAAGAGTTTCCTGCCGTAATCGAAGCAAGGCATAATAATGCCGATAATAAATACTTTTTCATTCTTTTGTCTTTTTTAATTAAATAAATATTTTAAGAAATTTTCTGCAAAGATACGACATTGAAATGCGGCTTGTCAATACCCTAAATATGGTATTTTTTATTATTATAAACATGTATTCAGATGTTACCGGGAAAAAATAAGTTGTTACTTTTATTTTCCAAGTAACTACCCTAAATCAATTAATTTTAACACCTTAGCTGCCGAAGCATTGAAATATGAATAAACTGCGATATATTGCCTGTAACTATTAAATCATCATTGCGTCTAAAAGATATATAGAGATGCAATACATTTTGTTGAATTATGAAATTGATAAAAAAAATGTATCTTTGCAGTCGAATTTTATTCTAAAAACATAAAACTAATGCTAAAACGAATTAATCAATACCTTCAGCCCGCATGGTACAACATCCGTCAAAACAGGATGTACGCCTTTTTTGCACTCGCAAGCAGCGCACTGACTTTTGTTTTCATTGCGCTTGTCTTGCAGTTGATGTACATATACGGAAGCGACTATCGACCGATGAACAATGCAGACAGGATTTTCAGGCTCGAATCGTTTGAAACCGTCAAAGGCAGGTATTATTACGGTATCCCATCCGCCGAAGTGGGAGATTTCCTTGAAGGATTGAAAGACTTGGAGTGCGTTTCGCTCTATCATAAAAATATGCTTAATATAGACGTAAACGGGCAGTTGTTCCAGAATGAGGCAGGGTTTGTAAACTCCGGTTTCTGGGAAATGTACGGGTTTGATTTCATTTACGGCAAGCCGTTTACTGTGGAAGACATGCTGAATCAAAAACAGGTCGTTGTCGTTACGGAAAGTATTGCTCAGTCTTTCTTCCGGACAAAAGACGCAGTCGGGAAAAGGATCGCCTTTCAGGGACGCGAATATGCCGTTGCAGGCGTTGTGAAAGATATTTCTTCTTTTGCCTCACCTACCGATGTGTGTGCAGTCTGGGTGCCGCATATTTTCAACCGCTTTATTCCTAACAGGACGTACCGTTATCTGGTCGATGTATTTCTTCCGCCTGCAATGTCGATGGACGAAGGAAAGGCAAAAATATCTACTGCCGTGAAACATTTTTTCAAAAAGAAAGATATCGACATTGCAATTACCCCGCAAAAACTGCATACACGGAAAGAAGTTTCCGTTTCGAATGCGGGAGGTGCCCTATTTAAGTATGGCGGTGCTACGGCGTTGCTTTTGCTGCTGGTTATTCCGGCGCTCAATATCCTGCTGCTTAACATTGCAAATTCCAGCAGTCAGGCGGAGGAGATTGCAGTCAGGCGGACTTTTGGTGCAACGAGAATCTCGGCATTTTCAAGGAGTATGACAGAAAACCTTTTGCTGGTTGTTTCCGGTTCACTGATTGGACTTACGCTTGCCTCGCCCGTTATCAACGCTGCGCAGCAGTTTCTTGCTCAGGGCACTTTTATTAATGTTTCGATGATACCCCGTATTGATTTTTTCGTTATTTTATCTGGCGTACTGCCTTCCATCGTTGTCTTTTCGCTTCTTTCCGGCAGTTTGCCTGCATATTTGATTTCGAGAAGCAATATGGCGCAGATACTGAAAGGAGGTTCAAAATGATTAAACATGTATTAAAAATGTTTAGGAACCGAAAGGGCAGATATACAGGTATTTTTGCCGAACAGGCTGTTGTCGCTCTAATCCTTATGCTGTCGTCTGTTTCAATAGCGGAAACTGTAAAACAATACATGTCGCCAGGACTGCTAAATGTGGAAAATGTATTTTTAGCCGCCTTTATGCAACAGCACGATGTTGAAAAGGAAGTCGCCGAAAATGCACAGCAAAATATGAATGTTATCCTTGATAACATGAAAAACCAGCCATATATCGAAGCCATATCGCGCGGTAGCAACCTGATTCCATATCTTAGAAGCAGCGGGTATTATGAAATGTCTTCCGATTCCATACATATCGACGACAGACATTTCAAAACCGTTATAAAAGTGTCTGACGAACGTGGTGCAGCGATACTGAAACCAGATATTGAAGAGGGCGTATGGCTGGAAAACCGCGCATTGCCCGACGGAACGGCGCCCGTGGTCGTTTCCAGGCAATTTGTCGAAAAGGCAGGATGGACGTCTGCCACAGGCAAAAAGGTAATGATAGGACGGCACAGCGTTACGGTAGTCGGCGTTGTCGCCGGACTGAAACATGAGCCGCTTATTCCTTCTTCTGTTACGGTTGTTATTCCCGAATACCTATTTGCAAATCATTCCGGTTTGGTTGAATTTACTGTAAAAGTAAAAAAAGGGATGAAAAAGGAGTTTATGACAAGTTTTTTTAAAGAGTTCCGCCGAATGAATCCCGACAAAAGACTGGAACCTCTAGCATACAGCATCGACGAAATGAAAGGATCCATGCTTTCTTCTTCCATTCAAGACATCGCATTGCAGGCTATTCCCACTCTGTTTCTGTTTATCATTGCCTTTATCGGGACTTTTGGTCTGTCATGGATATTTGCGCAGAAACGGTTACGGGAATTTGCCCTGCGCATCGCGCTCGGTTCCACTACGAGCCGGCTGATGACCATCGTTATCGGCGAAAGCCTGCTTATCACCGGCATTGCAGTTATACCCGCCCTGCTGCTGTCGTATTTCATTTACGATTATACAGATGTTCATATCATTGGAGTAGGCGTTACTGTACTTATAATGCTGCTGTTTTCAGCAGTCAGCGCGTGGTATCCGGCGTGGAAAGTGTCGAAGGTGAATCCCTCCGAAGCATTGAAATATGAATAAACGTAATTGATATGAAAAAAATAGCACAATACTTTCGTCCGGCGCTTTACAACATTATGCACAACAAAGGTTACGCTCTGTTTTGCATACTTGGTACGGCGCTGACATTCATCTTCATAACACTTGTACTGCAACTGATGCGCATCAACGGCAGTAACTATCCGCCCATGACACACGCCGACAGGATTGTCCGCCTTGAATACTTCAATGATACTGAAGGCAAGGGCATCGGCGGCATAAGAGATACCGAAACAAACGCCTTCATAGAATCCCTGAACGATTTTGAACATGTTTCGCTGTGTCATGGCAATTTCATCAATATAATGGCTAACGGTCATTTCCATTCCTCAGGCGTTGCGTTTGTCAGCGGCGATTTCTGGAAAGTATTCGACTTTGAGTTTCTCTACGGCAGACCATTTTCAAAAGAAGACTGCGATAACCGGAAGCAGGTAGTTATAATCACAGAAGACATGTCGCGTAAATTTTTCAATACCACGAACGGAATTGGAAAGAAGATAAAGTTCCAGCAGCGAGAGTATGAAGTCATTGGCATCGTGAAATCCCCGTCGATGTTTGCCTCGCCGGCAGATATGTGTACCGTATGGACGCCATACGTCTTTAACAAGTTTATTCCAAACAGCTCATATATGTATACGGTTGACGTTCTTGCGCCACCAACAATGCCGATGGAAGAAGCGAAGGAGAAAATATCCAGGGCAGTGTTTCATTATTTTGAGAACAAGAATAAAAAAGTTGATTTCCCGGCACAAAAAGTAAAGACAATAGGACCGTCGATCAGTTCCGACGACCGTAATATGCTTCAATACGGCGGAATCGCAGCGCTCTTCCTTTTCCTTCTAATACCGGCGCTCAATATTCTCTCGCTCGGCATCACCAATGCAGGCAACCGTGCGGAAGAAATTGCCGTCAGGAGAACTTTCGGAGCAAGCTGGACTTATTCGTTCTTCCTTATTATATCCGAAAACATGATACTGACCGCTATCGGCGCAATTATCGGTCTCTCGCTTGCCATTCCCGTTATGAAAGTAATACAGGCAAACATTATGCAAGGCTCGCTGATGGGAAATCTTTCGCTTGTGTCGGGCATAGATTTAGGAGTGATTATCATCGGCGTATTGCCCGCCACAATTATTTTTTCACTGCTCTCCGGCGGCATCCCTGCATATATCATAGCAAAGAGACGGATTGCAGAAGTACTGAAAGGAGGTTCAAAATGATTAGACAGATACTTAAAATGCTGTGGAAACAGCGGAGAAGTTATGCCGGAGTTTTCATCGAACAGTTGCTGGTTACTGTCGTGTTGATGCTTGCTCTCGTGTCGGTGGTGGAATCAGTAAAGAAATACAGGACGCCTGGCATGCTGAACACGGAAAATGTTTTCCACACGTTCTATACGTCAAATCTTCCGTCAGAAGACAGCGATAAAATAAAGCAAAGCTGGGACGTTATCATCGGCAATCTAAGGAAACTGCCCTTTGTGGAAGCCATATCTAACAGCAATAATCTTTCTCCGTACACAAGGAACGATGAATATTACCTGATGCAGTCGGACTCTATGCATATTGACGACAGACACTTCATCGCAGTGTTGAAATTTTCCGATGAATTTGGCGCCACAGTATTTAAACCGGAGATGGAAGAAGGCACGTGGCTGGAAAACCGCGCATTGCCCGACGGTTCGATACCGGTCGTGATTACCCGCCAGTTTGCCGACGAAGCAGGATGGACTGTCGCCAAGGGCAAGAAAATAATACGAAGCAACATTTATACCGTGGTCGGAGTTGCAGCCGGACTGAAGCAGGAGCCGTTCAAGCCATCGCCGGCGGCGATAGTAAAGCCGTATTATATGGATTATAGCAGCATGTCTGCCGAATCAATGGTAAGAATAAAGCCCGGTTATGACAGAGAATTCATTGATGCTTTCTACAAAGAATATCAACGGCTGATTTCCGACGAACGGGTAGAGTCTAGCCTGAACGATATGCATACGCTCAAAGGATTGTGGATATCAATGTCCATTCTGGGCGTCGCACTGCAGTCCATCCCCACCGCATTTCTTTTCATCTTCGCCTTTATCGGCACCTTCGGTCTGTCGTGGATGATATCCAAAAGGCGCATCAGGGAGTTCGCACTGCGCATCGCGCTCGGTTCCACTAAGAGCCGGCTGATGACTATCGTGATCGGCGAAAGCCTGCTCATTACCGGCATCGCAGTTATTCCAGCGATGATACTGTCGTTCTTCATTTACGATTATACGGCTGTTCATATCATTGGAACAGGCGTTACTGTCCTTATAATGCTGCTGTTTTCAGCAGTCAGCGCGTGGTATCCGGCGTGGAAAGCATCGAAAGTGAATCCCGCCGAAGCGTTGAAATACGAATAAACACAATTTTAATATAATAATTATGATTACGTTAGAAAACATCAAAAAAGTATTCCGTACAAAAGAAGTAGAAACCCACGCACTGAGCGGCATTTCGCTGACAGTTGACAAGGGCGAATTTGTATCAATAATGGGACCGTCGGGATGCGGGAAATCCACGCTTCTAAACATCATCGGCACACTCGACACACCGACCGAAGGGAAAGTAGTTATTAATAATTCGGAAGTTTCTGCGATGACAGATAAACAACTCGCCATATTCCGCAACCTGACGCTGGGCTTTATCTTCCAAAGTTTTCACCTGATACCGGCGCTCAACGTGCTGGACAATGTAGAACTGCCGCTGCTGTACAGAAAAGGCGTTTCCGCGAAAGAAAACAGACGCAGGGCAGAAGAATCACTGGAAAAAGTAGGGCTGTCACACAGGATGAAACATTTTCCCACACAACTCTCCGGCGGACAGTGCCAGCGCGTCGCCATCGCCCGCGCCCTTGTCGGCGCCCCGTCAATCCTCCTTGCCGACGAGCCGACCGGCAACCTCGACAGCAAAATGGGCGACGAAATAATTACACTCCTGACAGAAATCAACAGCGCCGGAACAACCATAGTCATGGTAACCCACGACAGCCGGATGGCTGAGCATACCAACCGCACGATACATCTGATTGACGGTCAAATCCTGTGATTGACAGACGGATTGACGATTCAAAAAAATTCAATACAATAAGGTAAACGCAAATACCTGCCTCGAGAAACACGGTGCTTTTGTCATAAAGCGCCGTGTTTTTGTTATGCGGCATCGTGTTTCTGACACGGAGCACCGTGCTGCTGTCATTCCGGCACGTGCTTTTGTCTCTCCGACACGTGTCTGCGTCGCTCCGACACGTGCTTATGCGGCTCAGACGCGTGTAAATGCCGCTCAGACGCGTGTAAATGCGAAATAGCTTCGGTGGTATGCGGCATAGCTTCGATGATATGCGGCTCCGACACGAAGCTATGCCGCTCCGACACGTGTCGGAGTGACGCAGACACGCG
>JAIRYM010000046.1 GCA_031267615.1 Dysgonamonadaceae bacterium | reverse complement strand
TGATAATTATCTTTTACCGTCGTTTGGAAAATCGTGGCAAAGAAATTCAGGTTTTCCTCGACCGTCAAATCCGGGTACAGGGAAAAGCGTCCCGGCATGTATCCGATGCGGCGGCGGAGTTCCCTGTAATCTTTCACCACGTCGCAGCCGTTTACGCTTGCCGCGCCGGAATCGGGCAAGAGCAGCGAGGCGAGGATGCGGAAAAGCGTGGTTTTGCCGGCTCCGTCGGGGCCAATGAGACCAAACAGTTCGCCTTCCCGAACCTCGAACGAGACCTCCTTCAAGGCTTCCACGTTTCCGTATCGCTTGCCGACGCTTCGGATGGAAACCGCACTATAACCGGACTTCGCCATACATCCCGATTTTAATGTACCCGTCGTTTTTCACCGCTATCTTCACCGCATATACCGAGTTAGCGCGTTCGTTGCGCGTCTGGACGGTTTTCGGCGTAAACTCGGCCTTTTCCGAAATCCAGGTCACTTTTCCCGCATATTCTTTCCGGTCTTTTTTTCCGAAATCGATAGAGATGCTAACGGTTTGTCCCATTTTTAGTTGCGTCAACTGATCGGCTGTGATGTAGGCGCGCAAAAACAAGTTATCCAGGTCACCGACTTTGAACAGCGCTTTCCCTTGCGCCGTTATTTCCCCGGCTTCGGCGTATTTGGCGAGGACGACGCCTGAAACCGGACTGACAATCAGGCATTTGTTGATTAAGTCCGTTACCTGTTCGATTTGGACGAGCAGGGCTTCACTTTCTCCGGAAACGCTCCGGTTGTTCTTTTCCAGCGATTCGATTTGAGCGTCTAATTGCTTTTGCAATAAATAGATATTCGCCTGAATGTCGTCCACTTGCTTTTGTGTGGCGGCGTTGGAGCGGAGCAAATTTTGGAAGCGGGTCAACTCCTGCTGCTGTTGGGCAATCTGTTGCCGGAGCGCCGCCATTTGCAGGGAAACGTTGTGCGAACGGCTGTCGATGGCTCTCAAGTTGGCCAGCAATTGCTTCTTTTTCAGGTACAATTGTATCGTGT
The DNA here is from genome assembly GCA_031267615.1 of Dysgonamonadaceae bacterium. GTDB lineage: Bacteria > Bacteroidota > Bacteroidia > Bacteroidales > Azobacteroidaceae > Azobacteroides. The sequence continues at coordinate 23,790 of JAIRYM010000046.1, read as the reverse complement.
CGACATAACCGGCCCTTGCGTTGGCCCTTAGCGACTGGCCTTCTTCCACGTCTAAACGCATCAACTGACCGGCGGCTTGCGATGAAACCAGCACTTCGGTCGTCTCAAACATGCCTGAAGCGTCCTGATTGTCGCGATTTTTCCCGCAACCGGAAAATAAAGCAGATAACGACAGGCAAGTAATAACAAATAAATGTTTCATGATTCTTATTTCTTAATTCTTAATTCCCAATTGATTATAATAACGATACAGGGCGATGAGCCATTCGATTTCGTGCGAAGCCTTTTGTTGGCGCGCGAGATTTTCCCGGCTCACTTCCCGCAGCCAATCGGCGGTAGTTGCCGTTCCGTTGGTCAATTTCGCTTCCGCCGCCCGGCGAATATTCCGGCGCAAATCAATGATTTCGTCGTCATATTTCATTTGTTCCCGCAAGCGTTGAATTTCCCGTTTTTCGCGGGTAGTTTCCAGATTCAGGTTAAACAAAAACGTTTGCGACTGAACGTCGACGGAAGACTGCTGAATCGCTATCTTCCTCCAATCGTTTTTGCGGGTATATAAACCGCTGAAATTCCAGGCCAGACGAATTCCGCCGATAGCATACGGTTCGAGTTCGCGTGAAAACATATTCAGGCCGGGGCGACCGATACCGCCTTGCAGGAAGAGGCTCAGTTTCGGGAGATAAGACGCTTTCAGTTCGTCTTTTTGCGATTCGAACAGACGGTTTTGCGCTTCAAACCATTGCAATTCGGGACGATGTATCTCCTCCGGAGGAAGCGGCCGGTTTGCTTCCGGCTTCACGCATCCGGTTTGAGCATCCAAAGTCTCGCCCATCAGGTACGACAGCATGTCGAGGTAGGTTTGCCGCGTCGACTGGAGTTGTATCCGGATTTGGCGGGCGTTCAACTGTTCCACTTTCACCGCATCCAGGTCGGCTTGATTGGCGATACCATATTCGAGGCAGCCGGCAACCGTGGCCTGATTGCGTTCCAAATCATCCAGCAGGATTTGGTTCTGCTCCAATTGCGCGTCCAGCAAAAGAACGCCAAAAAACAATTGATTCACCCGTTCTTCCAGCGCGTACAAATCAACCTGCAAGCGCTGTTTCTCCACGTCCGAAGCCGCTTCGGTTCTTTTCTTTTGCGCGCGAATCGTTCCGCTGTCCCACAAGGTTTGCCCGGCTTCCAGATAGACCTGATACTGATCTTTCGCCAATTCAGGGATATTTATCCCGGGCAAAGAAAGCGGAATCCTGGTTACGTCCGATTGATAAGAAACCTTGGCATTTAGATGGAATTGAGGTAAATAATACTTGTTTATATTGGAAAGCGAGTATTCTTTCGCTTTTTCGATCAGATCGTATTGCCGGATAAGCGGATAATTGGCCTTCGCTTTTGCCTGGCAATCGTCGATCGTCCATTGCGCGTGGAGTTCAGTTGCCGGACAGCAAAAAGCGAGCGCGCAAAGGGTATTAACAATTCGATTTAACAATTTTGTTGACATGCGTATAAAAAAATTTTAAGGTTGCAAACTTTTCAGGATTACGTCTACATTGTTTTTCTTCCGGTGAAGCAGAAAATTCCGGTTTTCGTCGTTCATTCCCTTGTCAAAATCGAAATAGACCTGCGCCGCGATAAACGTCAGCACATTCAACGAAGCGATATTGATGAGTAAATCAATGGGTTTGATTGGCGTTATCGTTCCCTTGGCGATTTCTTCCCGGATGAGTTTATCCAATTCTTCCAAAACAAAAGAAGCGGCAGGAATCACCTTGCCCAGTATAAAATCCCTCTTTTCCTTATTGACCACTACTTCGCGCAAGACGAACATCGGCGTCTTCGGATTTTCCCCTATTTTGTCGAAATGCGTTTCCACGCACTTTTTAATCTTTTCAAAAAAAGGCAAGTCCGATGAAAAAGCGTCTTTGAAAGCGCTCAGAAAGAGTTCCGCTTTTTTTTCGAAAACCCGGTTAAAAAGATTCTCCTTTGTCCGGAAATAATAGTGCAGCATGGCGTGATTGACCCCGGCCTCTTTCGCTATTTCAGTCGTTTTCGTTCCGGAATAGCCTTTGTCCATAAACACTTTTTCGGCGGCGGCCAAAATTGTCTGTTCGGTATTTGTGTTCTTTATTTCCATCTTTATCTTTTTTGTTTAACTATATAGATTAACAATATTGTTAATTGTCGGCAAAGGTAAAAGAATTTTTATTAATTGATGCCTTTATCTACAATATTCAGAGATTTAATGACCGTTTTCAGAATGGATTGGCGTGATTAACAGATACTGGACAAAAGTTTTGTTATTTTGGCTCAAGCGTTATCAGTGGGACAAGCATTTCTTCGAGAGAGATACCGCCGTGCTGAAAAGTGTCGGTGAAATGCTGAACATAATAATTGTAATTATTAGGATATGAGAAAAAATTTCTGTTCTGGGCAAATATATATTTTGTACTTATATTCGGAGATGGAAGAAAGGCTTTCTCGGGATGTATTATTTCAAACACTTCTTTTTGATTGTACGACAGGTTTTTCCCCAGTTTATACCGCAGGTTTGTATTTGTATTCTTGTCTCCAATTACTTTTATAGCGTCTGTCACCCGAATTGTGCCATGATCTGTTGTAAGAATCGCGCGGCAGTGTTTGTCTGCTATTCGACGAAACAGGTCAAGCGCAATGGAATGTTCAAACCACGAACGGGTGAGTGAGCGATATGCCGCTTCTGATGAGGATAACTCTCGAATAATTTTGGATTCTGTGCGAGCATGCGAGAGCATATCTACAAAGTTCAGGACGACAATATTTAACTGATAGTTATCCGTATCATTAAAATTTAGCAAGAATTTATCCCCCTGTACCAAATTATTAATCTTATTGTACGAAAACTTAAACTGTCGGCGAAACCGCTCTATTTGTGTGCGAATCAACGGTTCTTCATTTAGATTCTTGCCTTCTTCCGAATCTTCATCAACCCAGAGATCGGGAAACATTTTTTCTATCTGTAATGGCATCAGTCCTGAAAATATGGCGTTGCGGGCATATTGGGTCGCGGTCGGAAGGATTGAATAATAAAGATTTTCTGTTGCTGTAAAGTATTCTGCAAGAATGTCTTTAACGGTACGCCACTGGTCAAGCCGAAAATTGTCTATGACTATCAAAAATAATCTTTCTCCTTTGTCAAGAGTTGGAAATATGACCTGTTTAAATATATCGGGACTGAGAAGAGGTCGACTGTCTGCATTATTTAGCCACTTAATGTAGTTTTTTCTTATAAATTTAGCAAAGAGATTGTTCGCTTCATTCTTTTGTGCTTGCAGTATTTCTGCCATTCCGGTTTGGGATTCCTCAAGTTCCAAATCCCAGTACGTGAGTTTTTTATAGACCTCTTTCCAGTCTTCTGCAGTAAACGAATCATTTATCTGCGTTCCTATTTTAATAAAATCTTGCTGGTAACCTGATGTCGCTGTTTCTGTAATTATTCGATTTTTATACAGATTTTTCTTTATGGAAAGCAGAATTTGACTCGGATTGACGGGCTTTATCAGATAGTCCGCAATTTTACTTCCAATAGCCTGATTCATGATTCCTTCGTCTTCACTTTTTGTTATCATAATGACGGGCGTTTCAGGTATTAGTTCTTTTATTCCCGACAGGGTTTGCAAGCCGCTTAGTCCGGGCATGTTTTCGTCAAGAAATATCAAATCAAATGTTTGCTGTCTACAAATATCTATTGCATCTTGACCGCTGCAAACTGTTATTACTTCAAAATCTCTTTCTTGTAGAAACATAATATGAGGTTTTAGCAAGTAGATTTCATCATCTGCCCAAAGAATTTTATCCTTTTTCATATTTTATTTATTATTATATATCATTATTCTTTATAAAAGATACGAGAAATATTTCTCTTTCGCCGTCAGCCGAAAAATACCATCTGCCAAGGCGTTTTTGGTTTATGTATTTTTCAAGCAGGCTAAATTGATAGTCATTACTGTGACGTTTTTTTATTTTGTTAAAACTGCTTTTTCCAATCAGTAAATAACCTTTCTCAGGTTTAGTTTCCTCAAAATTACTGAAAGAACTGTCAAGATAAAAATTAAGACCGTACATGTTACTGTATTCTTTCAGATTGTTAACGGCATACAAATTTTGCAAAAGATTAGGATATTTTTGTTTAATTTGTTCTGCGAATGGTTTTTCTGTAATACTGTTTTTATAAAACGGGAGAACAAATGCGTCAATCGCAATCCACAACACAATATATATAGAAACGATTTTATATAAATGTCTAAGCCAGGGTTTTTTCTTCTTTATATATAATATATATTGTGCTCCCAAAATTGCAATGAAAGGATAGGCAGGCATCAGATAAACACTCCTTTTACTTAATGGGATACAATAAAAGACAATTATTGTAACGGCAGATACAAGTGAGAAAAGAAATGGTTTTGACAGGGATTCCAATTTAAAGATTTTAGTCATTTTACGGTCAAATGAAAAAAGGAATAAGAGTGTCCATGGAAAAAATCCAGCTGCGAGTGTCATGAAATTATACCACCATCCTTCCTCATGTCCTAATTCGTAACTGATAGGCAGGTTTTTCTGACCAAAAAAGCGTCCCAGGTTCTCCGCCCACATTAAATTAAGAAAAGATTCTCCACCTTCAAGCCACGCGAAGTAATACCATATTGCAGGTAAAACAAGGGATGCAAGCGCGATAGGAACCAGTTTAACTAAAATCTTAACGAAGTTATATTTCAACAAAAGCAGATAAATGAAGAAGACAAGCAGAGGTATGATTATTCCTACCGGACCTTTGGTCAACGTTGCGCAGCTCATCGCAAGCACAGTCCATACCTGGAATCCGCGTAATTTATTCTGTTCCCATTGAAACATCGTTACGAGCGCAATAACCGTAAGTCCGGAAAGCATCATGTCTACCCGCGCAGTCATCGCCGCCCTGTGCAATTCAATACAGGACAGCACAATAAGACATGCCAGGAAAGCGGTTTCTTTATTTATATGCCTTCTGAAACAAATAAATAAGACCGCAATCATTCCTGTAAACGCGAGAGCGGAAGGCAGTCTTGCCGTAAAAGGAGTTACTTTCCCCTGAGGCAAAGAAAGAACAGCGGTAATCCAGTGTGTAAACGGCGGTTTATAAGCAGTTTCTCCTGCATAAACATCCGGTAAAACCCATTTATTTCTTTTAATCATTGATAATGCAACCGACGCCTCTCTCGGTTCTCCCTTAGTATAAAATTCGCCTCTTCCAATCCACATTATAACCGACAGAGTACAAATCAAAAGCAACATCAGAACAGGCTTTTCTGAATATAAACGCTTAATAAAATTCACCATTACCATAATATTTTATCTGCAAAGATATAAATAATTTCTTGAACAATATCAATAAATCCATTAAAATATTATTTTTTTTCAATAATAATTTGTTTTTTATAAAAAATCATTACCTTTGCACTGTAAAATTTTAAGAATAAATAAACACATGGAAAATAAATATATCAGGATATCATTATTAAAATATGGACTGAATAATATTTCGGTAGCCCCGCCAAGAAGATCTGTAGCCCCGCTGATAGAATCTGTAGCCCTGCCAGAGAAATCTGTAGCCCCGCCGAGAAGATCTGTAGCCCCGCCAAAGAAATATGTAGCCCCGCCGAAGAAATATTGTCCTTCAAAATTAATATTATTACTTATTATAAACTTAAAATTAAAACAATATGAAAGGAAATGATTTCATACCAAAAGCAGAGAGCAAATTTTATTTATGGGAGAGCACATTTATAAATAACGCTAGTACAATTTACAAACTGTGTGGCATACCGGAAAATAAATGGACGGAACTTCTTTCACATCAGGAAGACTATCACATAAAATATTCTGTTGCAAACAATACAACTACCCGTACATCAGCATCCGTATTGGCAAAAAACTCTTCTCGCAAGGAATATATAACCCTGTTGAGGAAAATAATAAAAGGCTATATTACCTATAATATGTTAATATCAGACGAAGATCGTAAAATTGTCGGACTTCCTGTTCACAAGAAAACCCGTACACCAGCTCAGACACCAGCAGATAAAGCAAATTTTGACATTCAGCAAACATTCGGCAGCCGTCTTGCAGTTCATTTTCGCTATCGTTACTCCGGTTACGAAAATAATGCCGCTCGCCCTGCCTACATTCACGGCATAGAGATCGCGTGGGCAATTCTCGACGCCCCACCGTCATCCTATTCCGACCTGAAACATTCCGTACTTGACACACGATCTCCGTACATCTTCCAGTTTAACATTCGCGATGCCGGAAAAAGATTTTACTGTGCCCTTCGCTGGGAAAATACCCGCAGTGCAAAAGGACCGTGGAGTGAAATCAAAAGCGCAATCATACCGTAGAAACAGATAACAGTAAAGAAATACCCGCAGAGTTATCCATCCATTATATATAAGAAAAAAATATATTAACTTTGTACTTTAAAATATAATATGATATACGAAGACAAAAATATAATAAACGAATTTGCAGACCGGAAATACAAATACGGATTTTCGAGTAATATTCACACCGAATTTGCTCCACCGGGACTAAACGAAGACATTATACGTTTCATCTCGGTCAGGAAACAAGAACCCGAGTGGCTGCTAAACTTTCGTCTTAATGCCTTTCATTACTGGCAGACTATAGAAATTCCAAACTGGGCGCATCTCAACATTCCGGAGATTAATTATCAAGATATAATCTATTATGCAGCACCAAAAACAGTAACAGGGAACAATTCCGGCGGAGAAATAGATCCAGAGCTGGAAAAAACGTTTAACAAACTTGGCATCCCGCTCAACGAACGGAAAGCACTTGCTGGAGGAATAGCGGTAGATGCAGTAATGGATAGTGTTTCAGTTAAAACAACATTCAAAGCAGACCTTGCATCGAGAGGAATAATTTTTTGCTCATTCAGTGAAGCTGTACAGAAATATCCCGATTTAGTTAAAAAATATCTCGGTTCAGTTGTCCCTTATCGTGACAATTATTTTGCAGCGCTCAACTCTGCAGTATTCAGTGACGGGTCGTTTGTCTTTATTCCCAAAGGCATTCGCTGTCCGCGAGAACTTTCAACATATTTTCGTATTAATGCAAAAAAGACAGGTCAGTTTGAGCGCACGCTCATTATAGCAGAAGAAGATGCTTACGTAAGTTACCTCGAAGGATGCACAGCCCCGATGCGTGACGACAACCAGCTTCATGCAGCGATTGTAGAAATTGTTGCATTAGACCGAGCAGAAATAAAGTATTCTACTGTTCAGAACTGGTATCCTGGAGACAAAAATGGCAGAGGAGGCATTTATAATTTCGTTACCAAACGCGGGATTTGCAGGGGCGAATCGTCGAAAATTTCGTGGATGCAGGTCGAGACAGGTTCATCTATCACGTGGAAATATCCGTCGTGCATACTTCTGGGCGACAATTCGTCGGGCGAGTTTTACTCGGTTGCCGTAACCAACAATTTTCAGCAGGCAGATACTGGAACAAAAATGCTGCACATAGGTCGAAACACCCGTAGCATCATCGTTTCAAAAGGAATATCGGCAGGGCGAAGTCAAAATAGTTACCGTGGACTTGTACGCATCAATCCTTCCGCCGACAATGCCCGCAACCATTCGCAGTGCGACAGTCTTCTGCTTGGCGATAACTGTGGAGCGCATACTTTTCCGTATATGGATATTCAAAACGAAACAGCAGTTGTTGAGCACGAGGCAACAACCTCGAAAATCAACGAAGCGCAACTGTTTTACTGCAATCAGCGCGGCATTTCTGTTGAAGAGGCAGTATCGCTCATAGTAAATGGCTACGCGAAAGAAGTACTGAACAAACTCCCGATGGAATTTGCAGTCGAGGCGCAAAAACTGCTGTCAGTCAGTTTGGAAGGCAGTGTCGGGTAAGCAGACAGGGTGTTTGATGAATGATGCTGTCCGGACATTACAGTTTGGACAATATTGATGGGCTATCAACTATTTCGGAAGGCGTTTGAGCGTGTTCATTTATTATGTTACCGTATAATTATAAATGAAGGCTGATTTATTGTAAATTTCAATTCGAAATTTACAACGTCATCCAATTTTTCCTCTAATTATTTAATATTAAAAGTCTTGACCGATTAAATAGAAAAGGCTGCCTTTTCAGACAGCCTTTTCTTCAAAGAAAAATGGATATGTAGTGGCTATTTCAGCAATTCATTTCGTGCATCAGTAAGCAGAGTTGTCAGTTCGTCGCAGGCTTCCATTGCATAGCCAGCTTCTGCCGATTCGTAGTTTTGCACAAAAGGCGATGGGATGTCACCTATTTTTTCTATACAATTTTTGATTGATGCATTTATTTTACCGTCTAATTGTGTATTAACCGATTTAATATAATTACTTATAGATGCGCCGCTGTTTTCGTCTGCGCCGCCGAGATAAGCGTTTGCGATACTGCGGATATTGTCGGCAAAGTCAGTTTTGGAATTGAAACTGTAAGGTGATTCGATATAGTTCACATCGTGTTTTGTGTGTGCGTTTCCGATTTTGATTTCACCAACTTCCGAAGAAATGTTTATACAGCCTTCAAGTATAGTTACAGCAGCATCAGTAACAGTACGGTATAAACTGCCTGCCTTGCCTGCTGTCAGCATATTTTCGCTGTAAGAAATCGGACTGCTCGAAGTTAGAATTTTTAATTCTTTTTCTTCAATAAGTGCCTGTTTATCCTCCGAAACATTGTCGATACCTGCCCAAGCTGCTTCGAGCCGCACGCATTGATTGCGTAAATCACCCGCTACTGCTTTGATATAAATAAGTTCTTTGTCCTGAATATCTGTCAAATTTTTATGGCTCCCATCTTTAAACAGTACATATTCGATACCATGAAAACCAAGCAGAGAAAAACCGAGAGTCCCGGCAGCCCAGATATCGCCGTCTTCGGCATTCATACTTTCGATATGCCCTGAGTTTCCCATTTCATCAGATAATGCTTTTTCGTCGAGAGGCCAAGTGTCGATGTGTGGGTCAATATCGAAATCAGATACAGGTCCAAAAAGGAATGCCTCGCTTAATTCCCAATACTTGCGAGAACTGAACCACGCATCAACAGCCGCATTGAGATTTGCTTCTGTTTTGCCGTCAGGTTCTTTCAGCGCTGCAATTGCTTCATAAAGTTTGATTGAGGCATCAGCAAGAGAACGGTAGGTTGCTATTACCGTATTGTTTACATATTGCGTAACAGCAGGTTTCAGAGCATTTTCTTTTTCTTCAAAAGAATTGTCATCATCATCGCTGTTGTCGCAGGCAACAAAACTGCTCGCTACAAAAGCAGTTGTAATTAAAAAATAGAACAGTTTAAATTTTTGCATTTCGTTGTTATTTTTGTCGCTGCAAAGGTATTGCAATGCGTAACGCACTGCAATAACAAAAGATAATGAAATCTTGTCAGAGAAATGGTTATTTGTTGGGATAAATCATTATCTCGGCGCTTTTTTGTAGAGCCAGGCTGCAATTCCTGCATATAGCAGATTGGGTATCCAGACAGCGACAAACGGACTGACATAGCCTGAGATGGCAAATGTCGAAGAAACCTGCATAAACAGAATGTAAGAAAAACTTAATCCCATTCCGATTCCTATATTCATTCCCATTCCGCCTTTGATTTTGCGCGAACTTAACGATACGCCGGTAACAGTCAAAATGAAAGCGGCAAATGCCATTGAAAATCGTTTATAATATTCTATTTCTGATAACTGTATATTCCCTATCCCGCGTTTTTTTTGCCTGTCGATATATTCTTTCAGGCGAGGTGTGGAAAGCTGTTCGGAATCTCTTGGCGAAATCAAAAAATCGGAAGGCATGATAGCGAGAGTTGTATCCATCTTTTCGCCCGAACTGATAATCTCTTTCATCCCAATAAAATCGCGAATAAGATAGTCGGTTATTTTCCAATTGTATAATGAATCCCAATAAATATTTTGTGCTGTCAGTCGTGAAACCAGCTTTTTGTCTTCAAAGCGTTCAAGTGAAAAGCCTCGTCCGTGCTTTGTATTATTGTCGTAATAATTGAAGTGTGCGATAACGCCGGGTTTGACCATCAACTGTATATTCGAGTCGTCATTCACGCTTTTGTTGCGGACATACGTGTTTTCAAAGTTTATGCGTTTGACGTTTCCGGGCGGAATTACAAAACTGTTGAGCAGAAAAGTGCTGACGGCGATAACGCCCGCAGAAATCATGTATGGACGGACTAATCGCCGGAATCTTAATCCACTTGACATTAAAGCGATGATTTCGGAATCGTCTGCCATTTTAGATGTAAAGAAAATAACGGCGATAAAGACAAACAGAGGACTGAAAAGGTTGATGAAATAAGGGATAAAATTTAGATAGTAATCCACGACAATGGAGTAGAGCGAAGGTGAAGTTTTAATGAAATTGTCGATTTTCTGATTCAGGTCGATAATGATTGTGATGGCAATAATCAGTGCAATAGTAAATATATAGGTACCAAGAAACTTCTTGATAATATACCGGTCAATAATAAACATTCTATTTTATTTTTTCAGGAACTTGTTTATCTCAGTCGCAGCCCTGCGTCCGGAATCTATTGCAGTGACTGCGAGGCTTGCGCCGTTCATAACATCGCCTGCAACAAAAACTTTTTCAACAGACGACTCATAAGGTTTCACAGCCTGAACATTTCCACGTGCGTCATATTTCACGCCGAGAGCATCCAGCAGTCCTTCGTGAACAGGCGAAACAAAACCCATTGACAGCAATACCATATCGGCGGGAATGATTTCTGTCCTGCCGGTTTCCTGCATCGTGAAACGTCCTGCGTCTTTTGTCCATTCTACTTCTGCAACTTCGACGCCCGTTACCCTGCCCTGTGTTCCGGTGAAGCGTTTTGACGCAAGCGACCAGCGGCGGATGCAGCCTTCTTTGTGTGAACTTGATGTCTTAAGAATGTTGGGATATGCCGGCCACGGTGTATCGGGATTGATGTCTTTCGGAGGCTGTGGCAAAATTTCTATCTGAGTAACCGATGCCGCTTTCTGGCGAATTGCAGTTCCCGCGCAGTCTGAGCCGGTATCACCGCCTCCGATGATAATTACCTTTTTGTCCTTCGCCGAAATCTGCTCGGATGCCGCAAAAGTCTGTCCTGCCAGAGTCCGGTTTTGCTGTTTAAGGAAGTCAAGGGCAAAATAAATACCTTCCAGATCACGGTTTTCTATTGTCAGGTCGCGCGGCTTTCCGGCTCCTGTTGCGATGCAGACTGCATCAAAATCTTCCAGCAGTTTTTCTTTTGAAATATCTCTTCCTGCTTCTGTGGAAACGACGAACGAGATGCCTTCTTCTTTCAGCAGATTCAGGCGTCTGTCGATAATTTTCTTGTTGAGTTTGAAGTCGGGTATTCCGAGCCTGAGCAGTCCGCCGATATATTCATCCTTTTCGTATACGGTAACCGAATGTCCCGCGCGGTTCAGCATATCTGCGGCAGACAGTCCCGCGGGACCGGAACCGATTACCGCAACCTTTTTTCCTGTCCGCTTTTTCGGTGGATTTGCCTTCACATACCCCTCCATAAAAGCATGTTCTGCGATTGCCGCTTCGTTTTCCCGTATCGTCAGCGGTTGCTGCTGAAGGTTCAGCACGCAGCTTTTTTCGCACAGCGCAGGACATATCCGTCCGGTAAATTCCGGGAAGTTATTAGTTTTCACCGACACAAGATATGCCTCCTGCCATTTTCCCCTGTACAGCAGGTCCTGCCATTCGGGAATCAGGTTTCCGAGCGGACACGCCCAGTGGCAGAACGCTACGCCACATTCCATACATCTTGACGCCTGTTCCATTCTGTCTTCCATGTTCAGCGTCTGTTCCACTTCGCTGAAATCGGCGACGCGCTCGACTGTGGGCCGGTATCCGGCTTCTTTTCTGTTTACTGTTAAAAATGCCTTTGGGTTTCCCATAATTTTTTGTCTTTCAGTCCGCAAAGATACGAAAAAAATCAATTATCAATAAATAATTAACAGTTAATAATTATGTTTTGTGACCGTTTCAGACTGAAACAGTCGCAGTGCAACTTGCATTCCCATAATTTCAGACTGAAACAGTCGCAATGCAACTTGCATTCCTGATATTTCAGACTGAAACAGTCGCAGTGCAACTTGCATTACTAGTATTTCAGACTGAAACAGTCGCAGTGCAACTTGCATTCCTAATATTTCAGACTGAAACAGTCGCAGTGCAACTTGCATTCCCATAATTTCAGACTGAAACGGTCGCAATACAAGCCGGCACGCTCCAAAAAAAATGAAAATTATTTGCGTATCTTTGCAGTCTGTAAAAAAAAATATATGATATGGGAACGGTGAATTGTGGTTTTATTAAACAGAGACTGGCGGTGATGCAGTTTCTGCAGTTTTTTGTGTGGGGAGCGTGGCTGGTGTCGTTCGGCGGATATATGTTCTCAAAAGGAATGGGGGACAGGACGGGAACGATGTTCGCAACAATGGGCATGGCGTCGCTGATTATGCCCGCCCTGGCGGGAATCGTTGCCGACAGGTGGATAAGCGCCGAACGGCTGCTCGGACTGCTGCATCTGGCGGGAGCCTGCTGTACGTTTGCCGCTGCGAGGGCTGAAGATTTCGGTTCGCTCTATGCGGCAATGCTGCTGAACGCAATGTTTTTCATGCCGACTGTGGGGCTGAGCTATTCGGTGTGCTACAGTGTGATGCAGAGCGGAAGGCTGGATATGGAACGCGATTTCCCGCCGGTCAGAGCGTGGGGAACGGTTGGATTTATTGCCGCCATGTGGATCGTAAACAGGGCAGGATGGATGGTAAGCCCCGGTCAGTTGCTGCTTTCATCCTCGGCATCTCTTGCGCTGGGGATATACTCCCTGACGGCGCTGCCGAAAACTCCGCCGGTCAGGTCGAGGGGAGGATCCTTCATCTCCGGACTTGGGCTGGACGCACTTGTGATGCTGAAAGAACGGCGGATGGCGGTCTTTTTCCTTTTCTCAGTTCTGCTCGGAGTATGCCTCCAGATCACAAACTCTTATGGAAGCACGTTTCTGCACAGCTTTGACGCTGATTATCCATCATCCTTTGCCGTGAAATACAATAATATCTTCCTCTCGGTGTCGCAGATATCGGAAGCGCTGTTTATCCTCGCCATACCGTTCTTCCTGTCTCGGTTCGGGATAAAAACCGTAATCCTGATCAGTCTTGCAGCCTGGGTTCTGAGGTTTGCCCTGTTTGGTGTCGGCAGTCCGTCGGGAACCGGAATGATCTGGCTCACGATTTCGATGATCATATACGGCATGGCATTTGATTTCTTCAACATATCGGCCTCAATGTTTATCGACAGGGAAACTCCCGTCAAATTCCGCGCAAGCGCCCAGGGTCTGCTGATGATGGCGACAAACGGTCTCGGAGCAGTTGCCGGCAACTTCGGCGCACAGAAAGTAATAAACTCTCATACCTCCGCCGGCGTCACCGACTGGCAGACATGCTGGTTCATATTCGCCGGATACGCCTTCGCAATCGGAATACTGTTCGCCGTATTCTTCAAATATAAACACGTAAATAAATAATATGTTCATTATGAAATACTGTACATTAATCCTGTTCGCGGTCATATCCTGTTCCGTCCACGCACAGAGCCTCAAGGATGCAGACGACCTGTTCCGCTCCGGTCATTACGGCAAAGCAGCGGATATATACATGAAGCATGCCGAACAACTGGTCAAAAAGCGGAAACATCAGGAAGCGGAAGCGCTTAAACCGCTTATAGAACGTTCACAGCGGCTCGACAGAATGGTTTCGCGCTGCGAAGACGTAGAGATAATTGACAGCGTAAGTGTGGACAAATCCACATTCCTGAGATACTGTATCCTCTCCTGCGAGGCAGGCACAGTGTCTGAGGAAGGCGGCAGGACGGTTTATGAAAACCAGCTGAAAACCCGCCGTATTTTCAGCGAAAAACGTAACGGACAGGCTTCAAAACTATATCAGCAGATCCGCGTCGGCGACGGATGGACAGATGCTAAGCCGCTGAACCTTCCAGCTGATTCCGCCGGCGAGGATTCATACCCGTTCCTCACTCAGGACGGACTGACACTCTATTTTGCATCCACCGGCAACGGCTCGGTTGGCGGTTACGACATTTTTGCAAGTACATACAACCTTGAACGCGGCAGCTATTTAACGCCGACACAGCTCGGAATGCCATTCAATTCAACATATAACGACTACCTTTACGCCGTCGACGAATTTAACGGCATCGGATACTTCGCCACAGACCGTTTTCAGCCCGAAGGGAAAGTCGTAATCTATACATTTATACCGAACAAATCATTCAAAGCGATCGAAAACGCCGGACCGGACATCCTCGCAAGCCGTTCCCGGATTACATCAATCAGAGACACGTGGCGCGAAGGGAAAAACTATCGCGCTATACTTGAAAAAGCGCTGCTGGAAAACATAACAGACCGTCCCGCCGCTACAAAAGACTTCACTTTCGTAATCAACGACAATATAATATACCATACCGTTTCCGAATTTGAGAGCGATGCGGCAAAAAAGACATTTATTAATATGGAAAATACCGGCAGGCAAATAAAAGCACTGGAAGAAAAACTGGAAAAACAGCGCCGGGAATATGCCGTAAGCAGTGCAGGACGAAACACATTAAAACAGTCCATTCTCGCCGCAGAGCGGAATCTCGAAAACCTTTATGCCGTTCATAAGGAAAAGATCAAAGAAACAAGAAATCTGGAAATAAAATATCTGAGAACAGACAGAAAATAAAAAGAATGATTACCTTTGCACAGAATTTTTATATTCATTTTATAATAATTATCGCAGTCTGTTCCTGCGCAGGCAGCTCCGACAAGCTGAAACGCGATTTCAAAAACCCTCCGAAAACATTCACAACAGGCTGCTACTGGTACTGGCTATCCGACAACATCACGAAAGAAGGCGCCGTCAAAGACCTTCACGCAATGAAACGTGCAGGCATCAACAGCGCCTTTATCGGTCACATCGGCAAACAGACTTCACACATCGGCAATATCAAAATATTTTCAGACGAATGGTACGACATAATTCATACCGTACTGAAAACCGCATCGGAACTTGATATTGAAATCGGCATGTTTAACTCTCCGGGCTGGAGTCAGTCCGGCGGACCGTGGATCCTTCCTGGCGAATCCATGCGCTACCTCGTTGCTTCGGAAACACGTCTTGTCGGTAAGGGAGAAATAACCGTCCGCCTGCCTGTCCCCAGCTCCGCGTCTCGAATGGCAGAATGGTCCGACCGGTTCACAGACAGCGAAAACCGCCCCTCGGCAGACTTTCAGGATGTCCGTGTTCTTGCCTTCCCAATCCCGTCGAATTACGGACAAAATCTGCTTGAACTCCCCGATACCGAGATTACCGTTTCCGACAAAAACATGTTGCCCTCATCCGTCACTAAGATAAAATACATGCCCCGCGTTTCCGATTCATCAAATATATCCCTGCGATACGCTTTGCCGAAAGGAAAATCCGCTATCAACATCAAGCTTTCCAGTTCGCAGGCAGTTCGCAGCCTGACCGTTTATCCCGCCGGCTACATTTCCCTTGATGCAGAATTGCAGGTAAAAACAGACGGCAGGTTTCAGACCGTCAAACAGTTCATTCTAAACCGGCAGTTACCCATGCTTCACGTCGGTCACGTACCCTTCGCACCCGTCGCAGTCTCCCTCCCCGAAACCGTCTCGGATGAATATCGCATCATATTTAATAATAAAGCAGACATCATTAACGGCGCCGGCAAAATCATTCTGTCGCCTTCGCCCGTTTTGAATGATTATCCGGAAAAGACACTCGCAAAACTTTATCAGGGTGATTCTCCCGACTGGGATTACTATCGCCGCCTGCAACCGCGGGACGAAGATTTGACAGGACTCGCCCCGCAGACAAAACAAATTATTGACATAACCGAATTTATGTCCCCCGAAGGAATCCTCCGATGGAATGTTCCGGAAGGCGAATGGCTTGTCCTTCGTACAGGAATGGTTCCGACTTATATCGAAAACTCACCCGCCGTTCCCGAAGCAACAGGACTTGAAATGGACAAGATGAGCCGCTCTCCGATAGAAAAACATTTCGACTCATTCATTGGAGAAATCATTCGCCGTATCCCCTCCGGAGACCGCAAAACCTTCAAAGTAATGGTAGAAGACAGCTGGGAAAAGGCAGGACAAAACTTCACAGACAATTTCCTCAATACATTCAAATCACATTACGGCTACGATGCAACGCCCTATCTGCCGGTTCTGACAGGATATGTTGTCGGGAATGAAAACATCTCCGACAGATTTCTGTGGGACGTTCGCCGGCTTGCCGCCGAACTTGAAGCAAGCGAAAACGTTGGCGGGCTGACAGAAACAGCCAATAAGCACGGACTCTCTTCGTGGCTCGAAAACTACGGCGACTGGGGTTTCCCAGGTGAAACCCTTCTTTACGGCAAATATGCCGACCGCGTTGGCGGAGAATTTTGGGAAGACCAGAAAAAACCGTATATCTCCCTTGCCGCATCCTGCGCTCACATATACAACAAGCCGTGCGTATATGCCGAATCATTTACCAGCAGCAGCGATCCGTTCCGCCACAGTCCGCAAACACTGAAGCGTTTTGCCGACGAAGCCTTTGCCGAAGGAATGACACGCGCCGTCCTGCACGTATATATTCAGCAGGCATACGAAGAAATATTCCCCGGTCTTGACGCGTGGTTTGGAGTTGAATTTAACCGCAAAAACACGTGGTTCAGTCACCTTGACGAATTTACCACCTATCTGAAACGTTGCGGCTTTATGCTTGAACATGGACTTAACGTAGCCGATATTGCCTGCTTTATAGGAGAAGACGTACCTGTAAACAGCGGACCTTTCGATATGAAAAACAAAACAGGAAAAGCAGTTCCCGACGTGCCGTCAGGTTATCGTTTCGACTATGTCAATTCAGACGTAATTATCAATTACATGAAAGTTGAAAACGGATTGCTGACGCTTCCCCATGGCATATCTTATCGCATACTTGTTCTCCCTGAATCGAAAACAATGCGTCCTGAACTCCTGCAAAAAATAGAACAGTTAGTTGCCGGCGGCGCAGCAATTATCGGAAGTCCGCCCGAAACCTCGCCAAGTTTGGCAGAATATCCCGAAGCAGATAAAAAAGTTAAACAACTGTCAGAAAAAATATGGAACAGCCAAAACGGAAACGTCTTTTCCGGTGCAACTTTGGAAGAAGTTTTTCAAAAACTTGATATTTCCCCCGACTTTCAGTCTGACGCCGAAAATATTCTTTTCACGCACCGCACCGACAGCGACAGAGAAATATATTTTCTGTCAAATCAAAATGCTTGTCAGGTGCAGTTCACTCCTGAATTTCGCGTAAAAGGCAAATCACCCGAAATCTGGAATCCTGTAACCTGCGAAATCAGTCCGATGAATGAAAAAATAAAGTTAGCACCCTATGAAAGCACATTTGTCGTCTTTGAAAATACTGTACGGAGCAAAAATATTCGACCCCTGCAAACCGTTGCAGAAATCACCGGACCCTGGACAGTCGAATTTCAGTCAGACAGCATTAATCGCGGACCAGCTTCACCTGTTAATTTCGACGAACTTACAGATTGGTCGCAAAACAGTAACGACAGCATAAAATATTATTCGGGAACCGCAGTTTATAAAACAAAATTTAATTTCTCATGCAAAAGCATTGCTCGCAACTCCACAGCAATGCTGGAATTTGAGAAAGTCGGCGCTATGACCAAAGTCCGCATAAACGGTAAAAATGCAGGCGGAATTTGGACGCCGCCGTATCGCGTAAGAATCGACGGTTTGCTTCGAGAAGGCGAAAATACAGTCGAAATTGAAGTTGTCAATAACTGGATTAATCGCCTGACTGGTGACAGACTGTTGCCGAAAGAAGAACGTCGAGTAGAATCGCCACAATTCCGTCAGACATCGCCATTACAGGAATCAGGACTTATTGGAAAAGTCAGAGTGATTGCGAATTGAATTTGCTTGCTTTTATAATGCAGGAAGAAGCATGAAAAATTTCAAAAACAGGGTGAAAAATAAAATTTATTACAGCATTTCAAAAAAATGTAGTAATTTTGCCGGCAACAACAATCAATGACGGTGTTCAAGATATTACATTATATACAATCTATAATTAGAAAAATATGTATTTAATTTTACTGATAGCAATAGGATTGCTCGGCTGGTTAGTTCAGTGGAATCTCAACAGCAAGTTTAAGAAATATTCTCAAATTCCACTCGGAAACGGAATGACAGGTCGCGAAGTAGCAGAACAGATGCTTCGAGAGAATGGAATAACAGACGTAACAGTTCGCTCAACAAATGGTACACTGACCGACCATTACAATCCCGCGAACAGGACCATAAATTTGAGTGAAGGCGTATATGCAAGTGACAGTATTGCAGCAGCCTCCGTTGCCGCTCACGAAACAGGACATGCTATTCAGCATGCATACGCCTATGCTCCGCTGAAAATGCGCTCGGCATTAGTTCCCGTAATGAGTTTTTCGGGACAATGGGTTACATGGATTATTCTCGGCGCAATGATTCTGCTTGGCACCGGCAGCCAGCTTGGGTTCCCTGTCGCAATAGCAGGTATAGCGCTTTATGGAATAATCACACTGTTCAGTTTCATAACTCTGCCTGTCGAAATCAATGCAAGCCAAAGAGCTTTGGCATGGCTTAGCAGCGCTGGAATAACCAATTCCCATAACGACAGTTATGCTCGCGATGCGTTGCGCTCTGCCGCATATACTTACGTTGTTGCAGCGCTTGGTGCACTCGCAAACCTGCTGTATTATATCTGGCTGTTTTTCGGACGCCGCGATTGATTGCAGATGAAAAAACGACTTAAACTTTTGAGTCTGACGTTCAGTCAGGTACAGACAGGAGCGTATGCCATTATCCTTGCAGAAGAAGACGGACAGCGCCGTATTCCCGTCATAATCGGTACTCCCGAAGCACAGGCTATCGCTATTTTTATCGACGAACTGAAATCGCCCCGGCCGCTCACTCACGACTTGTTTGTTTCATTTATGAATATGCTTGGCGTAACGCTTTCCGAAGTTTATATCTACAAATATGACGAAGGAATTTTCTTTTCAGATTTGATCTTTAATGATGGACAGCGCGAAATTCATCTTGATGCGCGCACTTCCGACGCAATAGCGCTTGCCCTGCGTACAGAAGCCATTATCACTATTGAAGAAAGCGCAATGAAGGAAACTGCAATTATGATGGACGATACAGAATATTTCGACGTAAAGACAGAAAATTCTGAACAGATGGATATTGGTTCTTTACAGAATGCTCTTGATGAAGCAATCGCAGAAGAAGACTATGAACATGCGTCGTATTTGCGGGATTTAATTAACAATAAGAAAAAATTATCGCGATAGCCGCCACTCAAAACCGTCTTTTGTATCTTTAATTTCAAATCCAAGCGCCGTAAGTTCATTGCGGATTTTGTCGGAAGTCGTCCAGTCTTTGTTCTGTTTTGCCTGCATCCGAACTTCCAAAAGCATATCAACAGCCTTTGAAAAAGCCTCGTAAGATGCGTTGCCATCTTTCTGACTGTTTTTCATTCCAAGCAAATCAAAGAGAAACAAATTGAAAAAACGGCGAAGTTCATCTATGTCTTCCTGCGAAAGATCCATCTGTCCGGCAAGAGACTGATTGATGATATGGACAGATTCAAACAGTTGAGCGATAACTGTCGGTGTGTTCAGGTCATCGTTCATCGCTTCTGAACTTTTAGCAGCAAATGCCTTGATGGTTTCATTTTCTGTTTGTGCAGAAACAGTCAGTCGCCCGATATTGTCATACGCCTCCATCAGCCGAATCAATCCTTTTTCTGAAGCCTGCAAAGCTTCGTTGCTGAAATCAACGGTTGAACGATAATGCGCCTGCAAGATGAAAAACCGTATAGTCATTGCGGAATATGCCTGCGTGAGCAATGAATGTGATCCTGTGAAAAACTGTTCGAGGTTGATAAAGTTATTGAGCGATTTTCCCATCTTCTGTCCATTGATGGTTATCATATTATTGTGCATCCAGTATCGGACTGCCTGTTTGCCGCCTGCGGCAACACTCTGTGCGATTTCACATTCGTGATGTGGAAAAATCAAATCCATTCCCCCTCCGTGAATGTCGAACACTTCGCCGAGATATTTGCGGCTCATTGCCGAACATTCGAGATGCCAGCCCGGAAATCCTTCGCTCCAGGGCGACTGCCAGCGCATAATGTGTTCGGGTGAAGCTTTTTTCCACAGAGCGAAGTCGATATTGCGGCGCTTTTCTTCCTGACCGTCAAGTTTGCGGGTTGTGGAAAGCATGTCGTCAATGTTTCGACCGGAAAGTACGCCATAGTTATATTGTTTGTTGTATTTTTCTACATCGAAATAAATTGAGCCTGCACTTTCGTAGGCAAACCCACTCTTAATAATGTCTTTCACCAGCTGAATCTGCTCGATGATATGTCCACTGGCATGAGGTTCTATCGACGGAGGCAAAACATTCAATGCTTCCATAGCCTTATGGTAGCGATTGAGGTAAAACTGCACCACTTCCATCGGCTCAAGATTCTCGAAGCGGGCTTGTTTTGCTATTTTGTCTTCGCCGCTGTCGGCATCGTTGACAAGATGTCCTACATCGGTTATATTGCGCACATAGCGCACTTTATATCCCAGATGCGTGAGATAGCGAAACAGAATGTCGAAAGTGATTGCAGGGCGGGCATGTCCGAGATGAGGGTCGCCATAAACGGTAGGACCGCAGACATACAGACCGGCAAACGGAGAATTTAAAGGAATAAACTGTTCTGTCTGTCTGCTCAAGGTATTGTAAATCGAAAGTAGATGTTCCATTGTATTGCTATTTGAATCCGCAAAATTAAAGCAATTTTTTGACAGTTACACACAGGCAGGCAAATATTATCCGTAAGACCGGTTTACAACAGGAAAAAATCATTACCTTTGCACTCATTTTATAATTCATTTACTAATGGCATTCAAAACTATAACGGCTGAAGAAGCCGCAAAACTTATCAAAAACGATGATGTAATCGGCTTCAGCGGTTTCACTGCCGCAGGATGCCCGAAGGTTGTAACACGTGCCCTCGCAGCACGGGCAGAGGAAGAACATGCAAAGGGTAACCCCCTGAAAGTAGGTATCTACACAGGTGCTTCAACTGGTGACTCTATCGACGGAGCGCTCGCAAGAGCACACGCTGTCAAGTTTCGATCTCCATATCAGTCGAGCAAAGACATGCGCACGGAACTGAACAACCATGATGCACACTATTTCGACCTGCATCTCTCTGAACTCGCACAGTATCTGCGTTACGGCTTTTTGCCGCGTCCTAACTGGGCGATCATTGAAGCTGCAGACATTACGGATGACGGTAAAATCATCCTGACATCAGGAGTCGGAATCACACCGACAATCGCCCGTCTCGCAGACCATATCATCATAGAACTTAACCGCTATCACCCAAAAGAAACTGCAGGTATGCATGACATATATGAACCGGCTGATCCTCCGTACCGCAAAGAAATACCGGTCTATTCACCGTCAGACAGAACAGGCAAGCCATACCTGCAGGCAGAACCGTCAAAGATAGTCGGAATTGTGGAAACAAACCTCCCGAACGAGATCGGAGCTTTCACTCCAACGGACGAAGTAACGGAAACAATAGGAAGCAATGTAGCAGACTTTCTCTCGTCCGAAATACGCGCGGGACGAATACCGGCGTCATTTCTACCGGTACAGTCGGGAGTAGGCAATGTGGCGAACGCAGTGCTCGGTGCAATGGGAGCCAACCCCGGCATACCACCGTTTGATATATACACCGAAGTAATTCAGGACTCAGTAATCAAGCTCATGCTCGAAGGCAATGTAAAGTTTGCAAGCGGATGCTCCCTGACACTGAGCACGCCGGTACTGGAAAGCGTTTACGCCAGCCTTGCCGAACTGAAGCCAAGACTGCTCCTGCGTCCGCAGGAAATATCCAACAGTCCGGAAGTCGCACGCAGGCTCGGACTTATATCAATCAACACCGCACTTGAGGCGGACATCTTTGGAAACATCAACTCCACACACGTGATGGGAACTAAGATGATGAACGGCATTGGAGGATCAGGCGACTTTTGCCGCAACGCTTTCCTCTCTATTTTCACAACGCCGTCGACGGCAAAGGAAGGCAAGATAAGCGCTATCGTACCTATGGTATCCCACCTCGACCACAGTGAACATTCAGTCAAAATACTGATTACTGAGCAGGGTATCGCTGATCTTCGAGGCAAAGCTCCCGCGCAGCGGGCAAAAGCCATAATAACTAACTGCGTAGCGCCGGAATACCGAACTCTGCTCGAAGACTACCTCAAACTCGGACAGAAAGGACACACGCCACAGCAAATCTCTGCCGCGCTTGGTTTCCACGACACGTTTAACAAGACGGGGGATATGCGTAACACGAACTGGAGCAAGTATTAAACCCGCAACGCCGCCGCAAACAGATGCTACACAACATTCGAGGCATAGTCCTGCACAGCACCCCGTATAACGACAGGCACTGTATCACGCTCGTATACACCGAGCAGTTCGGCAGCATGTCCTATCTGACCCCGAGATACACGAAACAAAGCAAAAAGATCCCCCGAGCGCTGTTCCATCCCCTGTCCGCGCTTGAGATGACGGCAGTGCACTACCACAATCGCGACATACACAGAATCAAAGAAGCCCGCTCTCTGCTGCCGCTCATCTCGCTTAGCGGGAACCCGGTCAAGAGCGCCGTCAGTTTCTTTATAGCCGAGGTTATCATGAAAACGGTACGCGAAGAGGCGTCCAACAGATGGCTGTTCGACTATATTCTTCAGTCCGTCACGATACTGGAGCAGAGTACGCGTCCCGTTACCAACTTCCACATTGCCTTCCTTTTCGGACTCTGCCGTCATCTCGGCTTCGAGCCAAACACGTCGGAGTATCGGGACGGCGACTTCTTTGATCTGACAGCCGGTTGCTACACCGTCATCCGCCCGTCGCATCCCCACTGCCTCAATGCCGGCAGCAGCCGTATCCTCTACCGCCTCTCGCGCATCAGTTACCGGAACATGCACGTTTTCCGCTTCTCGGGTTCCGAGCGCACGGCTGTCGTCCACCACATCCTGTCGTACTATCGACTTCACCTGTACCCCTTTATCACCGTCAAGTCTCTCGAGGTCCTGCACTCGGTGTTTAGCTAGTCGAGCGCCCACAAGGGGCGCCCCTACGATTGTTCTCGTGCCTGTTCCCCTCCTTCGGAGGGGGTAGGGGGTGGTATTGGTACGGTGCGCCATTGCATTTGCGGGTACATCACACAAGGGCACCCACAAGGGGCGCCCCTACAATCATTCCCGTCGTCATACATCAACGTCGCCCGTATTGGCATCTCTTCATCGCCCGTATTGGCGTCTCTTCATCGCACGTATCATACAAACGTTCCCGCCCGCGTAGGGGCATCCCTTGTGGGTGCCCTTGTGTGATATAAACGAAGGGCGCACACACAGGTGCGCCCCTACAGCGTGGGATGGTGAATAACGGACGCGTGAGGGATTGCAGCGGAAATGCCGAAGGCATTGCAGCGGAAAGCCCGACGGCGACCGCAGGGAGCCGGCACGCCCAAAGAAA
>JAIRYM010000007.1 GCA_031267615.1 Dysgonamonadaceae bacterium | reverse complement strand
GGTTGACTTTTTACATGCTACCGCTAACAAACAGACAGCAGTTATCGCCAGTGTTTTTTTCAGTACTTTCATTGTTGAATTTTTCATACTATAAAAATTTATTGATTATTTAATATTTTGATTCATCCTGTATTTGATTTCTGCTTTCTATTTCTTTACCATATTCAGTGAGTTGTTCATCGGTAAGATCGTAACGCCAAACGATAAAAGCAAGTACAATTACAAGAATTGCAGGCAGAGCCGCCAAAAGCAGTTTTATTCCAAACAGTGCGGAATTGCTTTGAACGGAAATGTCGGCATCAAAGCCTGTAAACGACAGCACAATGCCGGGAACAAATCCGCCAAGAGCAAGTCCGAATTTGAAGAAAAAGCCTATTAATGCATTGGCAATACCGGAAATACGTTTGCCGCTTTGCCATTCGCCGTAGGTTATTGCTTCGGGAATAAGCGACCAGATGAATGCTCCGACTACGCCAAATCCTATTGAACGTATAAATTGAAAAACAAAGATAGTGATAACGTTGTCGGCAGGGACAGTAAACAAGCCTGCAAAACCGATAAATGATATTGCAAGCGAAAGATATAAAAGTCCTTTTTTTCCTATTTTTTTGCGGAGCAGTGGCATGAATGGCAAAATAATCAAGGCAGGAACAGCCGAAATAACCATAAATGCGCCTACCAGACTTTCGCTACCGAGATTGTATTTCACAAAGTACGTGCCTGCAGAATTTGTAATAGCCATTATTGCAAATGCGGTTATAAACATGAATGACACTATACGTAGCGGGCGATTGTCTTTTACTTCCCTGAAAAGGTCGGTAAATTTTACTCTTTCCTGTTCTTTTTTCGACATTACTACGCGTTCTTTCGTTCCTGCAAATGAAAACAGAAGAGCGCCAAGCCCGATGATACCATAAATAATTATTGTTATCAGCCAGCCATTGCGCGAGTCGGGCGAATCCATTGTACCTGCAAAAACTATGACGATGCTCGGAATGCCATATGTAATAGCAACCTGTGCTACATTAACAAGCCACATGCGCGTTGTTGTCAATATTGTGATTTCGTGCTGGTCGCGTGTAAGTGCGGCATTAAGAGCGCCATAAGGAACATTAACGGTTGTGTACACTATCGACAGTGCTACATAAGTGGCGCAGGCGTAAATGATTTTACCTGTTTCACCGAAATCGGGAACAATAAAGCAGGCAATCATGAGTATGGTTAAAGGCGCAGCCATAATAAGCATCCATCCTCGATATTTTCCGAAACGTGTTGTATTCATGTCAATAATTGTACCGACAATAGGATCCCAGATAGCATCGATTATGCGGACACCGAGAAACATTGCCGCTGCAATTGCAGGATTCAAACCATATACGTTTGTATAAAAAAACAGCAAATATGTAGTAACGGTTTGGTAAATGAAATTTTGAGCCAGATCGCCCGAACCAAAGGCAATACGTTCAAGCCACGATAATCTGTAAAAACCTTTTGCTTCATTCAAATTGTTATTCATGATCTAAATTTTCTACATTTTTAATATTAAGATTAAATTATTTATTCCGTTTGGAACGGCGATGCAGGAAAACCTTCCTTGTTTTTCAAATTTGCATCGTCGGGATTGTCCGCCCATGCGTAGCGTACTTTGACGGGGCTTTTTATGGAGTTGTTCCATACTTTTATTTTGTCTTTGGCTATTACGACTGCGTTTGCCCATTCGTATTTACCGTCTTCGCCTGCAATGGCAAATCCGTGCAGGTCGAGATTTGTATATATTCCAGAACCCACCGAAGTAAATGTAAGAATGATGCTGTTGTTTTTTATTTCCATGCTTTTGTACAACGGACCCTGACTGACTAATGATTCGCCATATGCAACCCGTTGCGCTTCCAATGCCAGGCGGCGTCCGAGTTCTTTTTTATTGAGCGGATGAATATCGTTCCATTCACCCAAGTCGATTGCAACAGCCATGCCTGTATTTGGAATATACAATGTTTTTCGCTGTACGTTTCGCAGTTCAGCCCAGCCGCTTTCCATTGGTGCTTTCTGTACTTTCATAAAATTAGCCAATTGTACGTATATGAATGGCAGTTGCGGGTTGTCGAATTTGTCGCGCCAATCGGCAATAAGGTCTGACATGAGTTTTTCGTATTCGTTTGCGCGTCCGGTGTTCGATTCTCCCTGATACCATATAACGCCTTTTATGGAGGTGTTGATGGCGGGGGCAATCATGCTGTTGTACAATCCTACTGGCGTATATCTGATTATCGGTGGCATATTTCTGTTTGTGCTTTCCGACGGTGGCGTGGATGCGGCTGGCAGGATTGCTTTTGAATAATCAGCGCCGACTTTGTATTTCCATTGTCCTGTGAGGTCGATGGTTTCGTCGCCGACAATCAATTTATACGGTTTTTCTTCAACGAAACCTCCGCCAAATCCGCTGCTCACAATGCGAACTGTGATAACATTCTTGCCTTCTTTCAGCAAGCCTTCCTTGACGGGATAGATTCTCGGAGGATATTGATAAGTAATATTGCCTGCATAAGCGCCGTTTATGAATGCAGAATCACTGTTGACAATACAGCCAAGCCGCAGTATGCCTTCTTTTCCTGCCATCGACGGCGGAACTTCAATTTCTTTGCGCAGCCATATTACGCCCGAACCGAAATCAATATCTTTATCTTTCCAGTAACCGGGTAATGATATTTCGTCCCAATCCGAATCATCGACATCGGCTTTGTGCCATTTTGAAAGACCTGCGTCTTTGGGCATTGATTCCATAAATCGGCGGAAGTTTTCGTCGGCTTGATTTCCCTTATTTTCCTGCCGAGTTTTTTCTATGGCAATTAATTTGTCAAGCGATTCGATATATTCAGGATAACGTTTTGCTGTTTCGATGCTTATCCATGCTTCGGCAGGCGACCCGCCTACGCTGGAGTTAAAAAGTCCTATCGGAATTTTATATTTATTGTACAGGTTTTCCGCGAAAAAGTACGCCAGCGCCGAAAAGTTCATGATATTTTCAGGTGTTGCCGATTTCCATTCTCCTCCGGGCAAGTCCTGTTCCGGCTGCTCATAGGAATATCGGTGAGTTGGAGTTTTGTAATGCCGTATATACGGATTGTTAATCTTCTTAATATCGTCTGCAAACATATCCATTACGCGCGATATTTGCAACTCCATATTTGACTGACCGGAACATAGCCACACGTCGCCTATGAGAATATCATTGATTGTTATCGAATTGCTTGCGGTAATTGTCATCGAGTAGGGACCTCCGGCTTTCTGTTCGTGAATGACCGTCTGCCAGTTTCCGTTGCGGTCAGCTGTTGTTTCGTGGTCGAATCCGTTGAATGATACGGTAATTTTTTCGTTGGGAGATGCCCATCCCCATATTTTTAACGGCGTATCGCGCTGAAGTACCATGCCGTCGCTGATTATCTTGGGCAAGCTGACTTGCCCCGAAAGGCAAGTTGCTAAAAGAAATAAAGTTAAGAATGTTATTAAATTTTTCATTGCTTTGTTATTTTTGTATAATTAAAAAAATCAATATCTATATATCCTCCCGCC